>JBAQJG010000053.1:0-8643 GCA_049300145.1 Chthoniobacterales bacterium
GCGCTCAGGTTCCCGACATCTTTCGGATTTGGCGACGACAGAACGGCACCGGTGCCATCCAGAAAGCGATAAAATTTTGCATGAAGCGTCCCCGTTCCTTGCTCCGGCGATGGCTCATTGTCCTCCATCAAATCGCGCAATTCATCCTTCGCGCTCGGATATAATAAATCGAGAGCGTTGTCTTCCAGCGCGGCATGAATTCGCGGTTTCGCTACCAGCGCGCGGCAACGTTCCGCGAGTTCCGCATGGCGTAACTCCTGGATTTTGTGCAGCCAAGAAAGTTCGGCTTGAAAATTCTGCTGCGAATCGCGCTCTGCGCCGGCCGCGACGGTGCGTTGCGAGAGATAAAGTCCCAGACTCGTCAGCACGGAAACCACCAGCATCATCGCGGCCAGCAATTTCGTCCGGAAACTCATCGTGCTGGGTTTGCCTTGATCGGAGAATTCACGGGAAATCGACGTGCAGTGTGGCGCCCCTTTTCAGGTCCACCGGCTTTTCCCGCGTCGTCTTGCTGTCGATCCACGCTTTGAGCGTGTAGTGGCCTGAGGGAAGTCCGCTCAATCGAAATCGCCCCTCCTCATCCGTCCTGATAAAATATGGAGTGTCGAGCACGAGAAGAAGCCCGCGCATGTGCTCATGAATATCGCAGCGAAGTACCACCAGCCCCGGCACATCAAAAACCTCCGATGGGATCGGCCGTTCCTCCGGACGATAGCGCCCGAGGTCGAACCGTTTTGCGGGAGAGTACGAAAAAATATTGTGGTAGACATCATCGAGACTCGGGAATTCCACTCTGGTACCAACCTGGACCGGCAGAAGCGATGGAAGGAACGCCAAATCCTTTTGCACGATCTGTTTCGTTGAAGGCGATTTTGGTTTCGGAAAAGAACCATCGAGGTACACAACCGCCAGCGGTGGTTGCGTCACGAGGACGCCGCCGATGCTGACGATCTTGTAGCGTTTCTCCATGACCGGCGCGGAATGCGATTTCGGCAGTTCTACTCGCCCTTCAACGCTCGCTTGCGCGAAAGCCAAAATCGGGAGCAGAGCAAAGATTGCGTTGAACGAAACGATCCCGCGCAAGTCCATTGCTTGCTAGTCTAGCAGTCGTTGTCTTGGACGGAAAGCTTTCCGCGGGCTAACAGAGAACCTCGCAGCAGAAAAATCGCCGGCCTACAATTTCGACTGTGGCTTAATGCGATAAGTCAGGAAACATTCGTCGCCGATGACGCGCATGCCGGTCAAGGTGCAATGGACGCTTGCGGGCAGGAATCTCTTGCTCAAGCCAGTCAATGTTGGCGCACCAGCTCCGCCGAAAAGATAAGGGGCAATCGTAAGATTGACTTGATCGATCAAGCCGCGCTCGAGCAACGAGCGGAAAAGCGTCGCGCCACCTTCACAGGCAACCGTGCGCACTCTGTATTCATCGCGAAGAGTTCGCAACATCCCAGCAAGACTTACATGTTCTGATTTGCTCAGATGCAAAATCGCTTCCCTGCGAAGCGCCGTTTGAAATTTCTTCGGCATTCGCCTCGTGGAAAAAATGATGACTCGTCCCGCAGTCGCGGGATCCGATCGAAAAATCTTTAATCGATTGTCGATCTTGCCTTCATTGGAAACGATCACGCGCAGCGGCGCGGGCGTTTGTCCACGTTTCCTTCTCGCCTGTCGCAACTCATCGGGGACACTGAGCCGGACATTGTCGAGTTTGAGCGTTCTATATCCGATTAAGACGGCGTCAGCGAGCGCGCGTTGACGAAACAAATGCATTTTGTCTTCACGCGAAGTGAAATCGACCGGCGAGAAATTTCGCGTCGTGATTTTGCCATCGACTGTCATGGCAAAAGTCGCGCTGACAAATGGGCGAGGCGATTTCCGCGACGATGCCGATGTTCGCTGCGATTTATTTTGTCTCGCCGATCTCATGCTCCAGCGTCGCGACTTCCCGTTCCATTTCACGCAAGCGCACGCGCCGCGGCACGCCGCTCGGCCGGTAGAAGAAGTAAACGATCCCGCCGGGCGCGCAGCAAAGGAGAATGACGAGAAATCCAAGTGATCCGATGAGCTTGGCTTTTTCGACCGTGACACCGCAGAGATTGTTGAGCATGACTTGAAGGAGTTTTTCGCGCAGGCCAATTCCAGCGAGACTTATCGGAACCGCAGTGATTGTCCGCTCGATCGGCATGACGGCGAAAAAATCGATGGCGGGTACCGGGACCGGCGGTGTTTTTCGCACGTCTTCCGCGTGAAGGGCATAGGCGACAAAGAGAAAGGTCGCGAATGTTGCCAGGTGGGCGACAAGCGAGGCGCCGAACGCGAGGAGCGTTGCCAACCAATGTCGCGCGTAAAGATGATACGCAGCCGCGATCTCAATCAATTTATCGCGGCCAGGGAATTTGTGCGGCAAGAGATGAAAAAGATTAAAACCACTAATGATAAAGCTGATAAGCAGGCCGGCGATAGAAACGCCAAGGAGGAGACCGAGGACGACTAGGAGTTGGTGCGGGGTAAAACCGGATTGAATAGTGACCGGAGTTCGCCATAACAAATCGAATCTGAGAGTAACCAGGGTGACGGTAATCGTAACCAGCGCGACCAGCCCGATTAATCGATCGAACACGACCGCAAGCAACGCGCCGGCTTTGTGATGGGCAGTCTCTTTGAGGAGCAGGTAGCTCTTAATAATATCGCCGCCGGTGCCGCCCGGCAGGAACTGGTTGTAAAACATGCCGATTAAGAAAAGACCGGCCAGGCGGAAAAAACTGAGTCGAATGCCCTGGACGCGGAGCAAAATCTGCCAGCGCAGCGCGGCTGAAATTTCGACAAGAATGTAAGCAAGGACGGCGGCGCCGACCCACCGGTAATCCGCGGCATGCAGCGCCTTACTCATTTTGTCGCGCTGCTCGTGATCGTGAAAGACCCACCAGAGCAGCGCGATGGTGACAGCGAGCTGAAGTATGGTAATGAGGATCTTTCTCATGGTCCGAAATGTTTTTGCCAAATCTCGACCGAATGCCGGATTTCCTCGACAGTTTTGCGCGGACTCATTTCCCAAACAAATACGCAATCGCGCGGCAGAAGCGGAACAAGTTTCTTAAAATCGATATCCCCGGCAAACGGCGGCTGATGATCCTGGGCCGGCCAAATGCAGTCCTGCAAGTGACAACCGAACACGCGCGGAGCGATCGTGCGCAGCCATTCGGCGTGATCGAGGAAAGCGAGATTTTCTTTGATCTGAATATGCCCAAAGTCATGCCAGTACCCGAGCCGGGGCGCATTCATCTCCTCCAGCAGCGCGGGGAGTTCGCGCTCGCTTGGGATCTCTTCATATCCGCGCCGCCCTTCGATGCCGAGCCGGATGTTTTTTGAGGCAGCGTAGTCGACGACGCGGCCCAGACAGTCTTTCACCCGCTCGAGAAAACACGGCGCGGCGGCTTCACGCCTTTCAACGGCTCTAATTTTTCGGCGCACATATTTTCGCGAAAGCAGTTCTCCTTTTTTCGCGAGCGCGATCAGTGAATCGGTGATCGGCTGCATCGGCACTTCGCCGAGATGCATGACAACGAATGGCGCGCCGAGTCGCGCCGCGAAATCAATTGTTTGAAATGTCTGTTTCACGGCGCGCTCCCGCTCCTTCGGGTGACTCGCGGAAAATTGGTAGCAATCTGGAGACGCGCCCATCACTTCCACCGGCAGCGGGCAAAAATTGTGCAGGCTGCTGAAGCGGACTTCGCCCGCATCGAACATTTTTTGAATTCCGGGCATGAGCGAGATGCGGATGCCGTGGCCCAGCTCGATCGAGTCGAACCCAAGCTCGCCCTTGATCTCGCGCAGCATTTCATCGCCCGCAGTGTGGCGCCCGGAATTCCAGCAGGTCGAAAACGAAATCATTATTTCGGCCTAACGAATGCTCATGCCACTGGCGCCATCTCTGATTCCGGTACCGGTGAAACCGGGCGATCGCACACGTGCCGCCCAGCCATGCTCAGGACAACGAAGGCGGCAATTCCATAAATGACCGAGGCAACGGCCAGCGCCGTGCGCATTCCAACCAAATCGGAAAACCCGGTGACGATGAGACCGGCAATCGGCATCAAGCCAAAAAAGCTCAAGCCGAAGACGGCGGAGACGCGACCACGAAGATGCGAAGGCGCGTGCTCCTGAACGATCGTATTGGCTAAGCCGAAGTTCATGGAGAGTGCGATCGCGAGAACTCCCAGGGAACAGGCGGTAAGTAAAAAGCTGTGCGACCGCGACATGAAAAACACGCCCGCGGCGATGGCAAGCACGTTGCCGCTCATAAATCTCAATCGTTTTTCGCGCGTGATGCTTAGCAAACCGAGCGACCCGAGAAACGCGCCGGTTCCCGAAGTTGCCATAAGCCAGCCCATGCTATCAGGACCGAGTCGCAGGACGTTGCGAACATAAAGCGGCAGCATCACGGAAATTGTCGGGAAAATGAAAATGGTGGTGAGCGCAATGAGCATGATCATTGAAAGAATGGTCCGATCCGATCGGACATAGCGAAATCCCTCCAGAATCCCGCTGCGCCGTTTTTCTTCTTCTTCCGCTGTGCCAACTGACCGTCGCGGAAGCGAAATCAACGCAATGATAAGCGCAAGGAACGAAAACGCGTTTGCAAAAAAGGCTGAGGCCGCTCCCCACCAACCTACGAACAAGCCAGCCAGCGATGGCCCGATGAGCCGCGAGCCATGAAAAACCGAACGATCCAAAGCAACGGCCGATGCAATTTGTTCGCGCTTCACGAGCTCCGGCACGAGCGCCGAGATGGCTGGCATCTCAAACGCGATCGAGACACCAAGCAACGCTGCAAAAAACATTACGTGCCAAATTTGGATTCGTCCGGTGAAAACGAGCCAACCCAGCCCAAGTGCGAATGCGATCTGCGCGATTTGTGTGGCGATTAAAATCTTTCGTTTGTCGAATCGATCGGCCGCTGAACCGCCAATCATAGTAAGGGCGAGAGTCGGCAAACCGGCGGCCAGATTCACCAAACCGAGCATGATCGCCTTGTTCGTCAACGTGCTCATGACCCAGCCTTGCGCCATGACCTGCATCCACGTGCCAGTATCGGAAATGAGCGAGCCGATGATGTAGCGGCGAAACGGGCCCGCCCGCAGCAACTCCAGAGTTTTGCCTCCAAACGGTTTTACTTCTGCGCTCATCGCTCAGACTCATACGCGGGGAGAAGCGCGGCTGCAATGGAGAGAAAACGTTGTACGCGCGAAGTGGTGGGTAAAAGCGCGTTTGCTGCACCGGAGGCCATAGTTCATGGTGAGCTGTGCGCGTCGACAAGTTCACGCAGAAGATGCAGGAGGCGCTGCAAGCGGCGCAGGATATCGCTTCGCAATTCAATCATCAGGAGATTGCGAACGAACACTTTCTTTCCGCGCTTCTCGATCAAAGCGACGGTATAACGCAGCCGTTGCTCGAGAAAATCGGCGTCCCGGTTGACCGTCTGCGCGAACGATTGGCGAGCGAGCTCGAGCGTCGCCCAAAAGTTCACGGTGCGACCGTCGATCTTCGCCTCTCTAATGAACTCCGCAGCGTGCTCGACGGGGCGGAGAAGGAGATGGCGAAGTTGAAAGACGAGTTCACGAGCGCCGAGCATTATCTTCTGGCGCTGGCCGGCGTCCCGCAAAGCGGGATTCCCGCGGCAAAAGTGCTAAAGGATCTCGGGGTTACGCGCGACAAACTAATGCAAGCGTTGCAACAGGTGCGCGGTTCCCAGCGAGTGACCGATCAAAATCCCGAAGGTAAATATCAAACGCTCGAGAAATACGGCCGAGACCTGACCGAGCTGGCGCGGCGCGGAAAGATCGATCCGGTGATTGGACGCGACAATGAGATCCGCCGCATTATGCAAGTCCTTTCGCGTCGCACCAAAAACAACCCGGTACTCATTGGCGATCCGGGTGTCGGTAAAACGGCAATCGTGGAAGGACTGGCGCGACGGATCATCAGCGGCGACGTCCCCGATTCGCTGAAGCAAAAGCGCATTATTGCGATGGACATTGGAGCGATGGTGGCGGGCGCGAAATTCCGCGGCGAATTCGAAGATCGCCTGAAAACGTTTCTAAAGGAAGTGACCGATTCGCAGGGCCAGATCATTTTGTTCATCGACGAATTGCACACCATCGTTGGCGCCGGTGCCGCCGAAGGCTCGGTAGACGCGTCGAACATGCTCAAGCCGATGCTGGCGCGCGGCGAACTGCGCACCGTCGGCGCGACAACGCTCGATGAATACCGCAAATACATCGAGAAGGACGCGGCGCTGGAGCGGCGATTTCAGCCGGTCATGGTGAATGAGCCGAGCGTGGAGGACACGATCGCCATTCTGCGCGGACTAAAAGAACGCTACGAAGTGCATCACGGTGTGCGCATCACCGACGCAGCGCTGGTCGCGGCCGCGGTGCTTTCCCATCGCTACATCAGCGACCGCTTCCTTCCAGATAAAGCGATCGATCTCGTCGATGAAGCCGCGTCGCGTTTGAAGATCGAGCTCGATTCCATGCCGACCGAGATCGACGTAATCGAGCGCGAGATCATGCAGCACGAGATGGAGCGGCAGGCGCTCAAGAAAGAAAAAGATCCAGCGAGCAAGGAGCGCTCGAAGAAACTCGAAAAAGAATTGGCCGAGCTAAAGGAAAAATCGTCCGCGCTCAAAGCTGAATGGCAAAAAGAGAAAGCTGTCATCGAAGAACAGCGAAAATGGAAAGAACAACTTGATGCATTACGCACTGAGCTGGAGCGCGCGCAGCGCCGTGGCGAGTTGGCCAAGGCGAGCGAGATTCAGTACGGTCGCATTCCGGAATTGGAAAGAAAACTCGCCGACGCCACGACCAAAGCGAAAGATCGCGCCAAAGGCGGACACGCTACCCGGTTGTTGCGCGAAGAAGTCACCGAAGAAGATATCGCCGAAGTCGTCTCGAGTTGGACGCACATTCCGGTCTCACGCTTGCAGGAAGGCGAGCGAGAAAAGCTGATCAAACTCGAAGAGCATTTGCACCAGCGCGTGGTTGGGCAGGACGAAGCGATCAAGGCCGTTTCCAACGCGGTGCGCCGCGCCCGGGCTGGTTTGCAGGATCCAAATCGTCCAATCGGCTCCTTCATTTTTCTCGGACCGACCGGTGTCGGCAAAACCGAGCTGAGCCGGGCGCTCGCCGAATTTCTGTTCGATGACGAAAACGCCATGATCAGGATCGACATGAGCGAGTACATGGAGAAACACACTGTCGCGCGGTTAATCGGGGCGCCACCGGGTTACGTCGGTTATGAAGAAGGCGGGCAATTGAGCGAAGCCGTCCGGCGCAAGCCGTATTCCGTTGTGCTTTTTGACGAAATCGAGAAGGCGCATCGCGACGTATTCAACGTACTCCTGCAAGTGCTCGACGATGGCCGCATCACGGACGGGCAGGGGAGGACAGTTGATTTCAAGAACACGGTCATCATCATGACCTCGAACATCGGTTCGCAATTTATCACCGAAGAGGAATCGCGCGAAGCGCGTTCGCGTCTCGTGATGGATTCATTGCGCGCCCATTTCCCCCCCGAGTTTCTCAATCGCGTCGATGAGATCATCATTTTCGATCGCCTGACCGAAGACGATCTCAAGCAGATCGTTGAAATTCAGCTTCGCCGCCTAACGAAACGGCTCGAGCAGCAAAAGATCACGCTCGACCTTTCCGATTCGGCCAAGGAACTGATCGCGCGCAAAGGTTACGACCCGGTTTACGGTGCGCGCCCTCTCAAGCGTACGATTCAAAAAGAAATCCTCGACCCGCTCAGCATCGACATCCTCGAAGGCAAAGTCCGCGAAAGCCAAACCATCCATGTCGATGCAAAAAACGGCGCGCTCGAATTTAAGCCGTAAGACAGGCGTCCCGCCTGTCAGGGCAAACATGCCTCTGGCATGTCGTATGAAACGACAGGCTCGCCACGGGACGAGTCCGTCCGATTGGCGGACTGGAAGCCCCTCTGCCATGACAGCCGGGACGGCTGTCTTCCATATGTCGATGGAATGAGACCATGGGAGATTACGCGAAAGTGGTGATTAGGCTCATGCGCTGGTCGGGTAGTCGGTTATCCGTGGTCTGGTAGGCTCGCAAAACGACATGGCCAAACGGACAGCGCAAAAGAGAAAAGCTGGTGCCCTTACCGCAGCCAATAAGCGAAACGCCGCGCCGCTGAGGAACGCTACAACATTCGGGCGACCCGATCTCCTCATCCTGCTCGGTCTGGCGGTAATGACGTTTGCGATTTATGCGCAAGTGATCGGGCATCAGTTCATCACTCTCGACGACGATTCGTATATCAGGGAGAACCCAATGGTGAATCGCGGCGTTACGCTCGCGGGACTCGCATGGGCGTTCACCGCTTTTTACGTGGCAAACTGGCATCCACTCACGTGGATCGCACACATGATCGACAGCCAACTCTTCGGCATGAACGCAGGTGGCCACCTGCTCGTTAACGCCCTGATTCATGTGGCAAATACGGTGCTTGTCTTCTGGTTTCTGCTGCGAACAACACACGCTCGATGGCCAAGCGCGCTGATCGCGGCGCTTTTTGCGCTTCATCCGCTGCACGTGGAGTCAGTCGCTTGGGCGTCTGAACGCAAAG
>JBAQJG010000054.1:0-1727 GCA_049300145.1 Chthoniobacterales bacterium
CCCCAGCCGCGCGCCGCCCAGCCCTCACCGGCTGCGGCTGAAGCCCAGCGGGCCCCTTCCCCGGCACAGCAACACGTGAGCCGAGTGGCGTTGCGACTCCACGGCTCAAACACCATCGGAAAGGAACTCGCGCCGGCACTGTGCGAGGAATTCCTGAAATACGAGGGGGCCACCTCGGTTCAGCGTAAACCGCGACAGAAAGAGGATGAGACAGATGTCGAAGCGGTTTTGCCGAATGAATCCACCAAGCCGTTGACCTTCGAAGTCCAAGCTCATGGCACGAAAACAGCCTTTGAAGACTTGGCCACTGGTGAGTGTGACATTGGCATGGCCTCTCGGCGGATTACCTCAGATGAGGCCCGCCAGTGCGCACTCGCCGGGCTGGGCGACATGTTCTCGCCTGCGTGCGAAATTGTCCTGGGTTTGGATGGTATCGCCATCTTCGTAAACAAAAGCAACCCAATCAACGCGCTCACAAAGCAGCAAATAGCCGATATCTTTAGCGGTAAAACGACCGACTGGTCACAGGTTGGCGGAAGCCCCGGGCCGATAAATCTCTACGCGGGCGATGACAAGTCTGGCACGTTTGACACCTTCAAGTCGCTCGTGCTCGAGAGTAGACCCCTGTCTCCCAAAGCCCTCCGCTATGAGGATAGTGCGAAACTTTCCGATGAAGTGACGGCCGACAGGAACGGAATCGGTTTCGCTGGTATGGCTTTCGTACGTGGCAATAAACCGCTCGCCGTGTCAGAGGCTGGTGCAGAGCCGCTACTGCCAACGCCTTTCACCGTCGCGGCAGAACACTACCCGCTCTCGCGCCGCCTCTTCCTTTATATCCCGGCGAATCCGAGAAACGAGTGGACTCACAAGTTCATTGACTTTGCACTTTCGGAGCTGGGAGGCCCTTCCAAGCTAACGGCCACCGGTTTTTTCGCTCGCAAATACGTTGAGTCTAGACTGATTAAGCTGGAAGTCTTCTCCTGGTGGACCTCAGGCGGCGAAGCTGCGGCACTCGATTCACTATTCGATAATTATCGGAAAAAGTATCCCGGAGTTGGAGTTATTAACGCGACAGTCGCGGGCGGCGGCGGGTCCGCTGCTCGGCCGGTTTTGCAGAGCCGTCTGGCCGTCGGAAACCCGCCGGACACTTGGCAAAGCCATCTCGGTTGGGAGTTGCTTGGTCAGTACGTGGAGCCCAATTACTGCGAGCCGGTTACCGACCTGTACCAAAGCGACGGATGGGACAAGGTCATCCCAAAGGCTCTCGTCGAAATGATGACCAGGGACGGTAAGATCTATGCCGTGCTGACTGGCGTCCACCATGGGAACGTTCTTTGGTACAACAAGAAACTCCTCGACCAGAACGGAATCAAGGTTGGTGATAAGATGACCTTCGACGAGTTCTTTGCGGCTTGTGATAAGTTGAAGGCTGCCGGAATCTCACCTCTTGGCGTTGGTGATTCAGGGATTTGGGCCTCCGCCCAGCTCTTTGAGAACACGCTTCTTGGAGTTGTTGGACCACAAGGTTGGACGGATTTGTTCAGCGGCAAAATGAAGTGGGACGATCCCAAGGTGAAGCAGGCGATGCAGTATTTTGCGAAAATGCAGGATTATCTGAATCCGAACCATGCCACCCTGAGTTGGGATCAAGCTGTCGAGGAGCTTATTGAGGGCAAAGTGGCATTCACGTCGATGGGAGACTGGGCTGATGGCGAATTCATTAAAGC
>JBAQJG010000055.1:0-2011 GCA_049300145.1 Chthoniobacterales bacterium
ATCCGGCAACCGATGCGGTTGCCCTGAAATTTGCCGCGCCTCCCAGCTCTGACGCTAACAGCCTCCCTACAGCCGGTGAGCAAATTGGTCCAGCCGGTTGACGGTTTGAACAATGTCATCTTCGGTCGTTCTCGGATTGATCGTACAAAGGCGCAAGGAAGTTACGCCTTTCAAAGTGGTGGATGTCAGGAGCGCGTAACCATCGCTCATCATGGCATCCACAAGTCGCGTTTGGAGTTCATCGTTATTCCCAAAGCGAAAGCAGACGGTCGCCAGTTGAGCAGGCGAAAGAATCTCCCAGCCCTCACGCGCACGCAGCTCACGCTCGGCCAATTCGGCAAGTTCAAATCCGCGCGTGATCGCCTGGCGAAAGGCGGCTAAACCAAAAGTCTGGAGCGAGAGCCAAACCTACAATGCCCGGAAACTTCGCGTTAGCTGGACTCCGTAATCGCAAAAATTGACCTCGTCGATACCACGGTAGACGTCCCGCAAATAATCCGGGATGATTTGAAACGCCGATTTCAGAAGCGCGGCGTCACGCAGCAAAACGCAGCCACACTCAAATGATTGAAAGAGCCATTTGTGCGGATCGAGCGTAACCGAATCTGCGCGTTCCAGCCCGCGCAACACCGCGCGTCCACGTTCGGAAAGAATGGCCGCAGCGCCGAAAGCACCATCGACATGTAGCCAAAGTTTTTCTGCGGCCGCGAGCTCCGCCAGACCAATCATCGGATCGATCGCGGCGGTATTGGTGGTGCCAGCATTGGCGACGACACAAAAAGGCCGCAAACCATTTTGGCGGTCTTTGGCGATGGCGGCGCGCAACACATCGAGCGGCAGCTTGAAATTTTTGTCCGACGCGATCTTTCGGATCTGGTCCGGGGCAAAACCGATCACGCGCAGCGCTCTTTCCACGGAAGAATGCGTTTGATCGGAGAAATAAACGGTCGCGCGATCGACGCGATCTTGGAGCGAAGCATGACGCGCCGCAACGAGCGCGGTCAGGTTTGCCATCGATCCGCCGCTGACAAATAAGCCGCCGGCACTCTGAGGGAGGCCATAAATATGGCAAAACCAGCGAATGAGCCCGAGCTCCATCGCGGCTGCGGCTGATCCGCCCAACCAGGTTCCGTTGAAAACGTTGAATCCGGCGGCGAGCGCCTCCGCCATCGTGCTAACGAAATTATTCGGGCCAGGAACAAAGGCGAAAAAACGCGGATGATCGACATGCAGATTGTTCGGAAAGACTTCTCGCTCGAGTTGCGCGAGGAGCTCGCGTGGATCGCGTCCGCTTTCCGAAGGTTCAAACTCGAACAACGAGAGGAGGCGCGTCGGGTCGGCTTTTGCGCCGACCGGCCCATACCGCCTGTTGGCGAAGTGGTCCGCGATAAGATCGACAATGCGGTAGCCGAATTGGCGCATCTCGTCGAGCGGCAGCGCGATGCGGGAGCGATCACCTGAGGAGTCTCTTTCCTCACGTCGCGCTTTGCTTCCTCGCCGCGACCGGGTGGAGCGCTGTGAGTAGTGAGGGTTATCCTGATGATCCGGCGATGCGCTCAATCACGCGCACTGTTCACGCTGATTGGCGATTCAACAAGCTATCGACGAACTTCGGCAAAGCGACGGCAGCGGGCTGACGAATCAATTTCGTTGCCAATTTCGACAGCGGCGTTTCTTCCGGATTGATTTCGATCAGCTCGCCCGAATCGCCGCGCGCTCGCACTGCCCAGTCGACGATGTAGCCGAAGAGCGCGGTTGTGCCGATCACAAGGACAAGGTTGCACGGTCGACCGGTGAGGTAATTTTCAATCCTATCGATCTTGCCCGAATCCAATTGCTCGCCAAACCAAACCACGCCAGGCCGCAAGAGCGCGTCGCACGCTGGACACCACGGCAGTTGAGTATCTTCCTTCGCGTCGCAACTTGACCGTTTAAAGCGGTCAAGTTTCCGACCCGTTTCATCGTCCGAACTCGCCAACATGAACGAAAGCGAATTCCCGTGCTCCGTGTC
>JBAQJG010000056.1:0-2492 GCA_049300145.1 Chthoniobacterales bacterium
ATCCGGGCCTGCAAAAGTTGTTCGCCACGAAGCAGCCGGTTTTTCTTTCCACGTCATCGGCTTGGGGCGTGATGGAAGCGTCCATCCGGAATCTCGTCGATCGCAGTGTGCTTTGCTGCATGTGCGGCGCGTTCTCCGACAAATGGTTCGAGGTTGCCAAGCGCTGCGGGAAAAACGCCGAGCCTCTGCAAGTCGATTGGGGCAAACACATCGATCACAAAGCGATCGATCGACAATTAGCCACCGGCAAGTTCGACACCGTCACGCTGATTCATAACGAAACCTCGACGGGCGTGATGAATCCGCTGCCGGAAATTTGCGCCGTGCTCGCGAAATATCCTGACGTCGCGCTGGTCGTCGACACCGTCTCCTCTTTCTCTGGCGTCAAGATCGAGATGGACGCGCTCGGCATTGACGTCATGCTCACTGGCGCGCAGAAAGCGCTCGCCCTTCCCCCCGGATTTTCGTTGTTCTCGGTTTCCGAAAAAGCTTTTGCCCGTGCCGAAAAAATTCCGAACCGCGGTTTCTATTTCGACTTTCTCGAATTCAAAAAACAACAAGCCGAATGGATGACCCCAAGCACAC
The DNA here is from genome assembly GCA_049300145.1 of Chthoniobacterales bacterium. GTDB lineage: Bacteria > Verrucomicrobiota > Verrucomicrobiia > Chthoniobacterales > UBA10450 > AV133. The sequence continues at coordinate 586 of JBAQJG010000056.1, forward strand.
CCAGCATCGCACACATTCACGCGCTGCAATCGAAGCTCGAAGAAATTCTCGAGGAAGGCCTCGACGCCCGGTTTGATCGACATGCGCGCACCAACGCGCTCGTCCACGATTGGGTCCGCCGCGTGGGCTTCGATTTCTTTGCCGAGGAAGGGTTCCGCTCGAAAACGCTCACCTGCGTCAAAAACAATCGCGGCATCGACGTGCTGAAGCTCGCCTGCGATCTGCGGGCCAAACATCATCTGATCATCGATCCCGGTTACGGCAAAATTCAGGGCAAAACCTTTCGACTCTCCAACATGGGCGACGAAACCGAAGAAACGGTTTCACACTTGCTCACATGCTTGGATGATTGCCTCTCAAATGCGTAGAAGTGATGTCCGCGAGTTTCACTCAATAAGATATTAATCCCGCTACACAGACAAAGCTGTCTGTCGCCAATTACCCAATTCCGTCGACACAGTGCGCTAGATCCAGCGCCGGACCCGGCGTTTGTAGTCGAGATATTCCTCTCCGAACTTGCCCTCGAGATATCGTTCTTCGCGCGTGATGACGATGCGATCGATGAGAACGAGGCCGATTGGGACGGCGAGCAGCATCCACGCGGAATCGACCAGGATCGCGAGCCCAAGCGTCCACAAAGCGAAACCGATGTACATCGGATTGCGGGTGAAGCGATAAAGTCCGTGCACAACGATGCGCGTGCTCGGATTGAAAGGAATAGGATCAGTGCCGGCGCGTTTCTGCGTAATGAATCCGCCGACATTCAGCGCAATTCCGACGAAGACGAGCAGCGCGCCAAGCACCCATCGGGGAGCGCCGTGCACGAAACCGGTCGGGACAAGCCATTCGAGTGCGAGCGATGCGAGGATCGGTAGAACGAATAGAAGCGGCGGCGCAATCGGAACGCCGGGACGATCTTCGTCGAGCGGTAGTTCGGAAGGCATGGGATTGATCGAGGTGAAATCTAATCACGAAATCTTCCCGCGCGATGCGAATCGAAAAGCGAAGGGCGCCTTCGTTTCCGAAAGCGCCCTTCATATTTGACGGCGATAAGCCGAATTCTGTCGGCGTGATTGCTCACGCGGATGATCATTTATCTCATCCAGCTCCAGTTTCGCTGGCGATGTGCCAAGATCGACATCTTCGCTCGCGAAACTGGGGCTGGACGCCCGATCCCGCAACGGCGGGACCGTGATGCGACGGTACCCGAGGATCAACTCCGAAAGGTTTCGGGGTGTACGGACCGGCTGTCCTCCCTCTGTTTTGTCTTGCACCGCACGGGGTTTTTCCTGCCTCGCGAATTACTCCGCGAGCGGTGAGCTCTTACCTCGCCATTTCACCCTTGCCTGCTCCTAGACGCGGGAAGCTAACAGCTTCCCTACATTGCCAAAGAACCGGCGGTATCTTTTCTGTGACACTCTCCGTCACCGCAATCCCGCGGCTGCGGAACTGCGGCGCCCGCGTTTTTTACGCGGCATGCTGCCGTATGGTGTTCGGACTTTCCTCGAGCGAATCTTGCGATTCACCAGCGATCATCTGCCATCGGCGTGCAATCTAGCATAAGCTGGAATCCAGGAAACCAGGAACTGATCCACAACTTCCGCAGATTTCTGAGATCCCTCATTTTGAGATTTCGAATCGATCTCCATCCATCGATCAACAAGATCGAGAAGGCGTCTACCCGATCGAATCCTTCTCCTAACGCTTACGGCTTCTGGCTCTCCTGCGTTTGGGCGCGCGATTGTTCGGTGACATCCCGGGCGCGGTCGAGCGAGCGCTTCATCCAATTGTATTGTGACGCTTGGCCTCGGGGCGCCGGCGTTAACGCCGCGGGCGTGGGCTTTGCTCCAACTGACTGCGTTGCGATTGGGGCTTGAGGCGAAGGCGTTTCGCTCTGTCTCTGGCGC
>JBAQJG010000057.1:0-3714 GCA_049300145.1 Chthoniobacterales bacterium
CTACACGAACCGTATGATCGGTCTCGTGATGGGGGTGCCGAGCTTGATGGAGATATTTGACGAAAAATACTACCTGAATCTTGAAGGTGGAATTCTGGAAGCGCTTGGTCGCATGTTCAAGGGCGGACTGAAGCTTTATGTTTATCCGATGATCGACGAAAGGACGGGGAAAATCGTCACCGCGAAGCAGGTCGAAGTTGCGCCGAACCTGCGTTCCCTATTTCAATATTTGATCGACAACCAGTTCATCGAAGAGATCGCCCATTATCATGCTGAGTACTTGCGGATTTATCCAGCAGATGCACTGGCCAAATTGCAGCGTGGGGACAGCGGATGGGAGCGAATGGTTCCACCGGAAGTGGTGCAGATCATCAAGGAACGCGAATTCTTCGGTTACCGGAGACCGGTGGCGGCGTAAGCGTTGGCGATGAAGGCGTTCTGACGCATTTACGCGTATAGCGTGAAATAAAAAATAGAAAAAAGGCGTGTCGGCACACTTTCCGCTACATGGAGCGCTAGCACCATGGCCAGACGCGGAGATTCTGTTATCGGGATAGATTTAGGCAAGCATGTCTTTAAGGGTGTATCGCTCCAGCGCAAGAGTGATTCCGGTCTTGTCCTGACCAGTTTCGCTTCACGCGAAGTGCCGGAAGGTTTTGAGACAAGCGACGCGTTGGCCTGGCACATCAAGCTCTTACTCCGTGATCTCGGCGGCAACCCCAAAAGTTGCGCGCTCGCCGTTTCCGATCCTGCCGCGCTGTTGCGTATTATCGAGCAACCGGAGACGCCCCTCAATCTGCTCCGCAATGCATTGCGCTTGCATGGCATGGCCGTGCTCAATCAGGAGTGCAAGGATTTCGTGCTCGATATTGCGCCAGTGCGCGCAAACGCAAACCATTCCGATGCCGATGAGGCCAGCTCGGACACGGGACCAGACGTGGTGGCGGTCCAACACGGCGTGGTAACAAAAACCAAATACCTCGTTGGTGGAATGTTACGCCAGACTGTCAAGCAAATCTCCGAGGCGATGGCCAAAGCGCGGGTCCCGGTGGATCTCCTCCAGCTCGCTCCCATATGCTCGTTCAACGCCTTTGAATTCGCTTACCCCGCAATTTTCCATAACGAGGCGTTTCTGCTTCTCGATATGGGATACTTGCAGAGCACGGTGCTCATCGGCAACAAAGGAGAACTGGTGCTGGTACGAAGCATCGATTACGGGGGAAAGGAGCTCACGCAAGCGCTCACCGCCGATGGAGCGGCGCTCGAGGCGGATGCGGCCCGGGTGATGATTCAGCAGGGCGATGCCGGGATGGCGGACATCTGCCAGATCTCGCTGGCACGCCTGGCCACCGAAGTGCGCAACTCGATCGGCTTTCTCGAAGGGCAAAGGGAAGAAAGCATTCATCGAGTTTTTGTTTCCGGGGGATTGGCTCGCGCCGAGACCGTACTCCACACCCTCAGTGACGAGCTGGGATTGCCGTGCGAAATTTGGGACCCGCTGGAGACTTGTGAAGTGGCACTACCGGCCGAGAAGCGCGAGACCTTGGCCAATGACTTTGTCTCGCTCAATGTCGCTTGCGGGGCCGCGTTCGAATACTTCAAAAAATAATCGGCAACAATGGCACTTCATCTCAACCTCCTCCACGAGGAGAAGCTGCAACAAAGACAACGCCAGCGCGATCCTCTCAAGATTGGCATCATGGTGCTGGCCGGCTTTGGCGGATTGCTTTTCCTCTACTACATGTTTAACGCTTACCGAACGCTCGAAATCAAGAGCCGGTTAAGTGCGGTTGAGCGCAATTGGACCAAAATCGAACCGGAAGTGACCGCCGCGGATAAACGCGTAGCCGAACTCGAAGGCATCATCAAAACCACGAGCGCGCTCGATAATTACATCGAGAATCGATTCTTTTGGGCGCCGTTTCTGCAAAGGGTTTCCCACTGCGTTCCACCCAACGCGCAACTGACCAGTCTCGACGCTGGCGTTCCCGACGAGAACAAAGGGGTTAGCGTTTCCATTGAAGGCGTGGCGGCCGGCCGGGAACCGCGCTCCGTCGCGGAAGATCTGCGCCAGATGCTGATCGAACAGCTCGGCCATGGCTACAGCGGCGTGAAAGCGGAATTCAAGACGCTGGAGGATCTCGACACAATCGTGAATGTCGGCGGCACAAACATGCCGATGGCGCATTACCTCCTCACCATAAATTTCAATCCAAGTCCGACGGCGAAATCTGCCGCTTCCCCTACTCCCGACCACACTCGGAAACGATGAGCCCGCCGAAACTAACCAAAGATCAGATCCAGAAGCTCACGTTCAGTGCGCTCGGATTCGTTTTTCTACTTTACGTTTACTTTACCTTCTTTCTCGGTCCTCTGAATCGCAGCCGCGCTGCCATGCTGGTGACGATTCAAGACCTGCAAAGCAAGCTGGATGAGTCAAAAGACAAAATGAAGAAAGCGGTCAGCCTCGAACAACAAGCCAAAAGCGCGACCAGTCGCTTTGCCACTTTGAGGGCGCTCAATCCTGAAGGCGCGCCCATCGCCTGGTTCCCTCCGCGCATTAAAGCCTTTTTCGCAAGCCAGCAGATCGACAAAGCTGTGGCACGTCTCGAGAATAGCGCTGCCTTCAAAGAAGCTGAACTTTCCGGATGGACGAAATACAATTGGTTGATCGACTTGCCCCAGGCGGACTTTGCTTCACTTGGAACGGCCATTGCCGAGCTGGAAAATACCGAGCCGTTGCTTTCGATTACGAGGCTGCATATCCAGACCCTGCCAAGCCAGCCGCAATTTCAGCATGTCGAACTCGCCGCCGCGAGCATCATAGAAAAACGATGAAAGCTTTCGCGTCCATCCTAATTCCGATCTTCCTGGCTCTTGGGGAGCTGCATGCTGCTGCCAACGCCCCTGCCATCGAGATTAAAAACAAGTCTTCGTTCGAATTGGAGGTCACCAGCCGCAATCCGTTTTGGCCCATCAATTGGAAACCAACCGCCCAGGTTAGGAGCACAAGCGGCGATCACGACGCCGGCGGTACGGATATTCCGGCCACGGCCTTTAATCTCACCTCCATCGCCATCGATCGCGGAGCGCGGTTCGCCATCATCAACGGCCAGATCATGGAAGAAGGCCAGCAATTCGGCCTGCAGATGGGCACTCACACTTACCAGATCACCCTCCGCTCAATCCAGGACGGCCGCGTCATCCTGGAACGGCGGCGTAATCAGGAAATCGTCGTCCTATTGCGGCGCAAATAATGCGCGCTCTGGAACCCTGAGCCTTCGTTTCGGCGCAGCGTTCAAATTCGCGCTCAGGCTCCGCTTACGGGCGCGCTTTCCAGTTGAGCCAGCGCCACAAACTCGCCTTCGTGAAGCTCGATGCACTCAGTTCCATGCATTAGCTGCCACCACTGTTTTGCTGAGCCGAGCACGATCAAGAGCACGAGCACGAGAAAACCGGACGCCACCAGAGCGTCGAATCGCCACACCGCAGCTTGCCTCATCAGTTGCGCCGCTTTGTCTGCGCCAACTCCACCGACATTTTGGAGGATCGCCGCCGCGCCGCTCAAGAAACCAATTTTTGGATCGACAGAAAAGATTTTCAGATAGCCGGCGGAAAAGGTCACCGCGCACATGAAACAGAGCGGCACCAGAGTAACGAAAAGGTATTTCGCCTTTTGCATCTTGATCAAAATCGTCGTTCCCAGGCAAAGGG
>JBAQJG010000058.1:0-1986 GCA_049300145.1 Chthoniobacterales bacterium
CCTACGTTCGACACGCCTGTGCGGGGCGTCTGTCGTCCGTCTCGCCGAGGCTTTCCAGTGCACGAGGTGTGCCCAGAGAATTCAATTTGGACACGATGACCAATAGCCGCCGGATCTTGTCCAAGAGAGAAATCGCATTGTCCAAGAGAGAAATTTCGGCTGTCAGGCGTGGCCCGCAGATGATTGATGCTTGATCTTCCGCACTTGCGCGATGGCGGGCGTGGTCCTAGGTTCAACTTCGGCGTGGAGTTCGCGCCAAACTTCTTGGGAGGATGGAATGATCTGGAAGACCCCTCAAATTGTCGAAGTGCCGGTGGGCATGGAAATCAACATGTACGCCTGCGCTGCGCGCAAATAAACCGCAACGGAACGACCGGCCCGGCTCGATCGGCAATTCTTGTGTCGAGCCGTGGCAGGCCCCGATACCTCGCCGTCAGTTTTGCGTAACCGTTCCCTTGAGTTCGTGCGCTCCGACTTTGATGCGGGAGAGCACACGCCGGCAAGCGTGTCGGGCTTATATCTGCTCGTCGCGCCGAAGCGGAAGTTCTATTCGCAAGGAAAGTCCGGGGACGGACCACCGTGCTGCGCTTTATGAATCGCAGACGGAACAACTCCGAAATGCTTCCGGAACACGCGGCTGAAGTGCGACGAACTCGAAAAGCCCCACGAGAATGCGACGTCCGTGACGGTTTTTCCGGCCTGAGTCTCCAGCTCCCGGCGGCAGTTCTGCAGCCTTGCGTGTTGGATATGGTCGCTGATGGTTGTACCCCTGTCGCTGAACAACATGTGCAGATAGCGCTTGGTGCAGCTCAGTGCCGCCGAGATCTGGTCGATGGAAAGATCCGGGTCGCGCAGGTGTTCGCGGATGAAGAACTGCGCTCGGACATACATCGCCTCGGGCCCGACACGATCGAACATCGCGTCGGGCTCGCGGAGCGGCAACAGCAAGAGGTCGATCAGCGCATCGGCCACCCCGATCGCGTTGTTCGGCGACAGCTTGGTCGCTTCGTCGAACGCGGCATGGACAAAGTTATAGGCGATCCGACCGGTGCCGGTGCGCGCCGAAAGTTTGTATGCCGACATCTTCGCTGAGCGGAAGCCGCGTTCCTGCAGCAGTTCCTTCGGCACGATGACGACTTCGTGCCGCGTCAGCATCGGACTGACGATCGTGTGCGGACAGGATACGTCGTAGGCGAGACAGTCGCCGGGCCCCAGCTCGATGCGGCGGCCGGCCTGCTCGAAATGCGAAATTCCGTAAGTCTGAAACAGTATTTTGACGAACGGATGGGCGCCCGGTCTTGCGCGCGAGGCGGTGTGCGCAAGCCGATGCTGGCTTGCCTCGATCTGACAGAGTTTTAGCTTTGAAACCGTCGTGTAGTTGATCCGGCCTTCGAATGACGAAGCCTCCAGCGGATCGATGTCAAATCGGCCGCAAAGATCGGTCAGTGCATCTGACCAACATTGGATCTGCTTCTTCGGCGCCAATCCGGAAGTGCTAAGTGAGCGGACCGTGTCGGACATTATCCAGCCACCGATTCGAGACCAAAAACATGACCCCTTGGCGCGAGAGGTTCCGAGTCATGATTGAACCGCATTTACCTCAATTTTAAGGCGATCATTGGGGTTTGAGCAGCGCCCCTCCTGATACCCCTTTGATAATCCTCCGACTTAGTTACAGCGCCGTCAAGGGAAACCTCAACCAACGGGTTGCGCGTTACGGAGCGATGGAGTGGGCAAACCGGCTAACGCTGCGCAGCATGGGGGCGCGCCGCCAGCGAAAGCCATGGGCGCGGGCTAAAAAGTTCGCCGTGTTTCGCTTTGGCGCAAACGAGTTTCCCTCTCGGGCAAGTTTCCTGTTTCCGAACCGGGTAGGGATACCAACGAAGAAAACTGAAAGTGGACCGTTTTTGCGGAAACCCTTCGTTCACAACCGGGAGGATTCACTATGCGCAAGGTGCTACTCGCTACCAGTCTTGGTCTCTTGAC
>JBAQJG010000059.1:0-2268 GCA_049300145.1 Chthoniobacterales bacterium
TACGCTTGGAGCGTATTTCCCATTGCTGGCGGTGCTTCGCGTTACGCCAGCTGGTCTGATTGCGCGATGAATTCATCGGCTGTCTCACGGAACGTGCGGTCCTTAGCCAGAGAAGCACGTTCGGCCCGCCGCTGCGTTTCCTTAGCGTCCAGCGGGTCAGTTCCATCGTGTAGCTGCTTCCGGTGGGCTGAGGCCCTCGTGCGCCTCGGCGAGAGAGATGGCGGGGTAAGGACCGAGACCCCATGTCCCGCCGCCTGCCGTCGCGCTGGAAACGGAATACCCAGGACTTGGTAGCGGTCCTGGACACACGCAGATAGAGACCACCGCCGTCGTGAAGGACACCAGAAACACGGATGTGGCGGAGGGGATGGGATTCGAACCCACGATACGGCTGTTAACCGTATAACGGTTTAGCAAACCGCCGCCTTCAGCCACTCGGCCACCCCTCCACCGATGAGTGGGGTCGACACGGCGTATGCCGGACAACGACTTAGCACGGGGGGATCGAGACGCACAAGAGCGTGGCGGGAGAACACCAAGAGAACGCAGCAGTTTGTTGGACCCAAGTTGGACCCAATCAGCCTCCGAACGCAGCATCAAGCGCGGCGATCGCTATGTCCTCGCGGCGTACGACAAGATGCCCGTACACGTCGAGCGTGACGCTGGGCCGGCCGTGTCCGAGGCGGCGACTGACGCTCACCACGTCGAGGCCGGCCGCGATCAACGTACTGGCGTGAGTATGACGGAGCGCGTGGAACGAAACGCGCGGTAGACCGCGGCGCTTGCCCAAAACCACCCGCGCCCAATCCCGAGATAGCTGATCCGGCGGCCACGGCACGATCTCGGCGCCACCAGGCTTGGGAAAGACATATTCTGCAGCGGCGGGCCGGCCGAGGCCGAGTTTCAGCCGTAATTCAACCTGCTGACGATAGTGCTCCCGCAACGCCTCCGCGGTGATCCGAGCAAGTGCGATTGTGCGGCGGCCGTGCCGTGTCTTTGGTTCCTTCACTCGCAGCCCAGCCGCTGTTTCCTCCAGGCTGGCACGAACTTGCACAACGCCCTTCCCCAGATCCACAGCACCCCATGTTAGAGCACAGAGTTCGCCACGGCGCATGCCGGTTCCAAGCGCTAACTCGACAATCGGTAGGAGCCAATGGCCGAAGAGCCCAGCGCGCACGGCCGCTATCTGTTCCGGGCTCAATATCTCGATTTCGGTGGCTTCGACGCGTGGCGGCTTGACCGTATGGGCGACATTGCGGCTGACCACGCCATAATTTATGGCGCGTTCTAGCCCGGTGTGGAGGACGCGATGCGCGTGGCCTACAGTGCGTGCAGAGAGCCCGCCGTCGAGAAGCGCCTTGTGCCACGCTTCGACTTGGTCCGGCCGCAAAGCCTGCATCGCGAGCGCGCCGAGATGCGGTGCGATCTGCAAACGCAGCAACCCCTGATAGCGTTCACGCGTCTTTGGTGAGATGCCGGTGTCGCTCGCCAGCCAATCGCGCAGGTAGTCCGCGATCGTAACCTTGTCCGGTGCTACATGCTGCCCGTCGTCGGCGCTCTTGATCAGCCGCCGCAGTTCCTTTCTCGCCTCGCCGATCGAGCCGTGGAAGGCTTTGGTGAAGCGCTTCCCGCCGAGACGCCAGCGCAGCCGGAAGTGTCCGGGCGACCGCTCGTCTATGCCGCCGTCGCCGTGGTCGCGCCGATTGCTGCTCATATCAGGCCCTCCGCGATTTCTGCCACGAAGGCGAGCGTAGAGCCCGCCTGCTCTGGCGCACTTTTGAATAAGGAAGCACCGCGTTCGGTCTTTGGGACGGCGCCGGTCGCTTCGGGCCGGCGTTCTGTCAGCACATCCTCAATCGCTCCTCTGAACACAGCCCACGCCCCGGCATCCTCGTGCCAGAGCGCCCAATGTTCCGCCAGGATCGCCGCCGATCGCGCGATGACCCGGAGCAATTGGCTGGTCTTCTGATTCTCCGATGTCGGCACCGATCCGAAAGAAGCTTCCAGCCGGCGGCGCATTTCCTCGCCGATGCCGCGGCCGTTTTCCGTAGCGGCTTGTGCTACGCGATCCCGCAATTCCTCTGGCAATCGTAGTGATGTCTGCACGTCCGATTGGGTCATGTGCTTACGCGCCCTGGAGAGATGGTGTGATCTGGTGTACTTTATTGGGACTGTACAACACCGATTGTCAACACCGTTTGATATTTTTTACAAGTTGGCTCCCCGCGTCCGTAGGGTCCCCGCAGCGGCTTCCGGAAGGACCCATGC
>JBAQJG010000060.1:0-12970 GCA_049300145.1 Chthoniobacterales bacterium
TTGTCCCAGGCGCGACGATATAGTGAAAATGGGCGATGAGGTAGTAGGTATCGTGCAGATAAAGATCCGCTGAACTAAACGCCAGCGGAATGCCAGTAAGCCCACCGATTCCAAACATAGGAAGGAACGCGGTGACGAAGAGCATCGGCACAGTGAAACGAATGGAACCGCCCCAGAGCGAAATAAAGAACGCGGTCGCAATGATCACCGAAGGAATGGAGATCAGTATCGTCGTCGTCTGGAAAAACGCAGTGACTACGCTGGCCATACCGGTCAGCCACATGTGATGCGCCCAGACGAGGAACGACAGAAATCCGATCAGCAAGCTGGAAAAAACCAGCGATTTATATCCCCACAGCGGCTTGCGCGAATTGTTTGCCAGAACTTCGGCCACAATGCCGAATGCAGGCAAAATCAGAACGTAAACCTCGGGATGTCCCAGGAACCACCAGAGGTGTTGCCACAACAGCGGACTGCCGCCGCCGCTGATCGACACCAGCGTGCCATTCACCACCAGGCTGCTGGGCAAGAAAAAGCTCGTGTGCGCCAGTCGGTCCATCAACTGCATGATGACCCCGGACTCCATTGGCGGGAACGACAGCAGCAACAAAAACGCAGTCACAAATTCCGTCCAAACAAAGAATGGCAATCGCATCCATGTCAGTCCCTTGGCACGCAATTGAATAATCGTGGTAATAAAATTGACGGAGCCCAGCAATGACGAGGTGATGACAAAAATGAAACCGATTAGCCAGAGCGTCTCGCCATTGAATAGTGGATTATGTCCCGGGCCAGTGTCGGCGAAAGCCGACAGCGGCGGGTAGGAATACCAGCCGCTTTTGGCCGCGCCGCCGGGTACGAAGAAACTGATCAACCAGATCAAGCCGCCCACCGCATACGCCGAAAAACTCGCAGCGTTCACTTTCGGAAAGGCCATGTCGGGCGCGCCGATCTGCAGCGGCACCACAAAATTCCCAAACGCAGCGAACCCCACTGGCACAATGCCGGCAAAAATCATCATCGTGCCGTGCATCGCGCCTAACTCATTGTAAAAATCGGGCGTCATTTTTCCGCCCGGCATCGAGCCCGGCCCGAAAATGTGCGGCAGCCACTTGCCGATCACGGGCAGTTCCTGGCCGGGATACGCCAGTTGCCAGCGCATCAACATCATCAGACAAAAAGCCAAGAGCATGAACGTCAGTCCGGTTAAACCGTACTGGATGCCGATCACCTTGTGGTCGATGGAGAAAATGTATTTGCGCCAAAACCCCAGTTCGTGATGCTCGCCTCCCCGGCCGGAGTCCTGTGAAGGCGGATGCGTTTCCGGAGAAGGCGAACCGTCCATTTCAGAAGAAAGATACACTTCTAGACTCGTGAGACACGCGCTTATTAGCAGACTCCCGCGCGTCCTCTAAAGCGCGAATCGCAAATTCGAGTTCCAGAAAAGCGGTCAGCTTTTCATCCGCTCGAACAATCAAACGCTTTCCATCGCCGCGATGTGCTTCTGTAATCCAAATTGTTTGCCGGTAGGAATCAATCGTTGAAATACAGCCGCAACTTCAGTCGGCTTGCTGAGATTGTCAGCGACGATTTCCTAGGTAAATCTTTTCATGCGCATTGACCATCGGCCCGTCCGCGAGATTTCAGATTGAATCATTGCTAAAGCTGATCGGGTACATATTAAAATGGCCTTTCTGAGGTTTCCGTTTTAACGTTGCAACTCTTGTAACCCTTCTCTGCGCCTTCTTTCGCCGGCATAGCTCAGCTGGTAGAGCAGCTGATTTGTAATTTGAAAATGGGCTTTTGCTATCGTTAGCCATCTTTGTCTATTGCCTCGTATTCAGGTATTTATCTGAATTCAGCATTTGCTTTGATTAGCTGGTTTTTGCCCGTTTTTGGGGCTGCCGTATAGAAATGGCGTATAGAAATTTCTGGCGGCACGCAAGCCAAAAACGCAGGTCAAAATCGCGTGGTCTCCAGTTTCTCGATAAAATCGTAGATTCGATTGCCCGGTGGTCGGATCGGAAAGAGTTCCTGCACCTGTACTTTTAGCACTTCTGCTAAATAGAGAAGTGTCTTGTCATCCACATATGAGAGACGCGCTTCGATTTTAGAGACGCCGCTAAGACTGATATCGAAACCAGCGATCTGCAGTTTCGCGGCCAGAATCGACTGTGACCAGCCGAGAGCATAGCGCCGGCGCCGTACTTGCGGGCCGATATTGTTTTTGTAGCGCATGTCGATTTCCTTCTCAGCGCTCTTTGGTTTTCGTCTCCGCCGTTTCGAAGCTCACGCGCGCCGAGCATTCGACCTGACAAAGCTTGATCAGTTGAGTGGCGGCGCGTCTCGGGAGCGCCGCGGCCACTTCATCGCGAAAGTCCGCGATCGGTTTCAAGTAGTGCACCGAGTCGAAAAGACCGTCGAGGGATTCGCCGGCAAGAGCGAGAATCTTGTCGAAAGCTTCGTCTTCGGTCTCGATATGCGACAGCAGCGCGGGCGCGGGGAAATTAACTCGCGCGATGCAACCGTCAGTCCCGCAAGCGGTCCAGCGCGAACCGCCATTGTTCGTCGGCGTAAAATCATTTTCGTGAAGTCGAGCCTCGCGGACGAGATCGGCCTTCATGATTTTTAGCTTTTCGGTTCGAGCGACGATGTCCCGGTGCAGCGTAACGGCTTCGTTAACAAGTTTCTTCAATTGAGCGTTGGTCATATGGATGTGGTGTTAAGATTTCTTGCCGCGCTTGCTCTGGCGCACTTGCTCCAGTGCTTGCGCGACACGAAAGGTCTACACCCGGTTTTTTCCTTTCCGGGCCAATGCCGGTTCGTTCTTTCTTCAGTGTTCCTGGCAGTGGTTTTGGCATCCTCTTGTAACCTGCGAAAAATTTTGACAGATCTCGCAATCCGCGGCCTCCGAGGGAGCGGAGAGTCCTCTCCTACGGCGAAGTGGCCATGGACGGAATATTGCTCAAGTGTTCAAATGAACGTATCCTTGGAAATGTAAAAACAAAGGGAGCAAATCATGGCAAAACAGACACCAAACACCGCAGTCGCTCAGGCAGAGCACGACGGCTCTTTCAGCGCCACCACCATCGCGGCGCTGCTATTCCTGGCGGCGAAATTTCCACACCGTCAATTCAACAGCAGCGAGCTGTGCGTGCTTTCGGGCATCGGACGCACGGCCCTGTCGCAGATCAAGAACGCGACGGACTCGCCGTTTTCGCTCGGAAAATGCACGTTGCAGCGGCTCGACGGATGGCTTGCCAAGCATCCAGGATTTAAGCAACAATGATCGGGTCGGAGCGTGGATATGCCAAAGGGGGTTCGCAAAAGCATTACGATCCCCGGTCTGCTTGCGGCGACTGTCAAACAACGGTGCCGAGAATTTGGGCACGCCATTTTTACTCCGTACGCTGTGGAGCTGGTTTGCTATGATCTCCGGTCAGACGCGAAACACTCCATCACCCTCGAGATCGCACGCGATACACAACCGGCGCAGGATGCCGTTGATCGGGAGCTCGTCGCTAGGTATCGGCCTGGCCAGCCGCGCAAAGGGCTCCTGGTGCAACTGGTTGATCGCATTCACCATCTTCAGAGCGTCGCGGCCGCCAGTCGGCACGATTTGCCATTGCCGCCACTTAGCGCCGTGGCGGAGCGCATCACGTTCCCTTTCGAAATTTGGAGGCTTGTGGACGTGCGTTGGAAAGAGTTGGGCTATCGCTCGCTCTCTGCCTATATCACCGGGCTAATTCGTTACGACCTTCTCGTTAGCGGCCCGCATTCGTCGATCACTGCCGACTGTCGATCAAAGCTTCAACGCAAACTCACGCGGAAAACTCTCGCAGACCGCCGTAAAGGTCGCCGGCGAAAGATCCTGCTCGACCACCTGATTGAAGAAGCAGAAGGCCGGCCGATTCCAGAGCAAGAGCTCGAACGAGTGAAAGCCCGCATCGTGAAGGAGCTGCGGCGAATCTCATTTTCGCCAGGAAGCGCGAAGATGCCTGCGCATACAGTTTCTTTTCAACGCGAACCGATACGCACCTCTTCGCGCGGAGCGAGCACAGTCAAGGTGGAGCGCAGCGCAGCGAGCAATACCTTTACGGCGCGCAGCGAGCGGTAAAATCAACACTGGGGCGCGTGCCAGCTTTATTTGAGGACATGCTGTGTCCAGTGCTCTTGAATGAGAGAGCGAATAATCATTGATGAAGCATCGATGAGTGATGGTCAGCGCTGTGCCCACATTGGTCGGCGGACAAAAGGTGGCTAAGATCACAGTCGGAATGCCGATGTGGCGAAATGGCAGACGCAACGGACTTAAAATTGCGGTTTTAGCGATTTCTGCGCTTTGCGTTGCTTATCAAATCTCACACAATTTACCTGGGTAAATCGCCCGAATTTGCGAATTTGGCCTGATTACCAGAGCGCGAGCAGAAATGGGCTCATTCTTGCACAAATTCTTGCACACAGACTTGCAGGACTGCTGGGGATCGGCGTGAGACCTTCCGTTGGAGGCGCCAGACTTCGATCGTAACGGGCGCAACGGGGTTCCGGCCAAAATAGGCTCGCTGAATATTAAGTTCCCAGATAAAAGGAAAACTTAAGAAACAAACATTCGTGTACCTCGCCGATCTGGTAGACACTCGCGACGTAAACTCGAGAAACGGCAATCAAAGAAAGGAACAATGAACATGAAAACCACGATCGTCCACAAGCTAACCCTCGCAGGCTGGCCTGACTCGCTGATATTGGTGGGTCTAATGGCTGTTGGCTTGGCGCAAGGAGCCCAAATGGATCCCAAGAACGCGGCGCACGGCAAGGCCGAACAGTCATCCCAGCTCGACCCTGGATATCCAGACCACTGCTACTTTGGTGAAACACACATTCACACAAGCTGGTCCTTTGACGCCTATATCTACGGCAACACGAAGGCCGGACCCGAAGACGCCTATAAGTTTGCTTTGGGGCAGACCATCACCCATCCCGCGGGGTATCCAATAAAGATTACCCGTCCGCTGGATTTTATGGCGGTGACCGACCACGCCGAATATGTGGGCGTCATTGCGGCGGCGAACGATCCCAACTCCTCGATCAGCAAGCTGCCCATAGCCGAGCAACTGAAGGTCCGGGGCAAGGAAGACATGCAGCGAGTGTATTTGCTCCTCGGTACCTCAATGATCAAAGGCGAGCCAATCAAGGAGCTGGTAAGCCCCGAAGTGGCGGGTAGCATCTGGAAGCAGGTCGTCAGCATTGCGGACAAGTACTACCAACCGGGTAAGTTTACGACCTTCGCGGCCTATGAGTGGACTTCCACTCCAGACAATCGCAACATGCACCGCAACATCATCTTCAAAGATACTAAGAAGGTGCCGGAAGTTCCTTTTTCAGCCCTGGACTCGGATCATCCGGAAGATCTCTGGAAGTGGATGGAAACCCAGCGCCAAGCCGGTAATGAAGTGCTGGCGATCTCGCATAACGCCAACCTGAGCGATGGCATCATGTTTCCCCTCGAGGTTGACAGCAAGGGGCGACCGATCGATGCCGCGTGGGCACAGGAGCGTGTGAACAACGAGCCACTAACCGAAATCCATCAGCTCAAGGGCACATCGGAGACGCATCCACTGCTTTCTCCCAATGACGAGTTCGCCGACTACGAGCTGTTAAGCTACCTACTGGGCGGCATCGAACGCACTCCCAAAGTCCACGGCAGTTACATTCGCGAGGCCTGGCAGAACGGCTTGGCCATGCAAGACAGCCACGGCTACAACCCATACAAGATGGGAGTTGTGGGTGCCAGCGACTCACACAATACGGCTGCCAGTTATAGCCAGAGCGACTATTTCGGCGGCCACGCATCTCAGGACGCTACTCCACAGCTGCGCGTTAGCGGGAAAATAGAGCTTGGCTTAAACATGGGTTTGATCAGCACTGGTGGTCTCGGCGGCGTCTGGGCGGAACAGAACACGCGCGAGTCGATCTTTGCGGCAATGCAGCGCAAGGAAACATTCGGCACCAGTGGCGTGCGCATCAAAGTCCGGCTCTTCGGCGGTTGGGATTTCCAACCTGACGTGCTGAACCAAAAAGAGTGGGTAAAGACCGGTTATGCAAACGGCGTGCCGATGGGCGGTGACCTGAAGCCGAAGGCCGGGCAGGCACCTACCTTCGTGGTGTGGGCGGTCAAAGACCCTGACGATGCGAACCTCGACCGCATTCAGATTATCAAAGGCTGGACCAAGAGCGGGCAGATCTTCGAAAGGATTTACGAGGTCGCCTGGTCCGGTAATCGCAAGCCCGATCCCGTAACCGGGAAACTCCCTGCGGTGGGCAACACCGTTGACGTCAAAAACGCGAGCTACACGAATAGCATCGGTGCGGTTGAATTGAAGAAAGTGTGGAAGGATCCAGACTTCGATCCTGGCTTGCATGCGTTCTACTACGCGCGCGTTTTGCAGATACCGACTCCACGCTGGACCACTTACGACGCCAAAAAGCTGGGCGTGCCGCCACCGAACTGGGTAGCGGCAACGGTCCAGGAGCGTGCCTGGACTTCACCCATCTGGTACTCGCCCTCGAAAGAAGATGCTGGCAAGGGTGAGAAGGGGATGACTGTTACCGAACTCCAGAGCAAAGGTGCGACTGCTCTGGATGACGCGCAATTAAAGTCCTTAATCGTGGGTAAGACTGTTACCGTACGCAACCGGGCTACCGGCGATCGGTTCGACATCCTCTATGGAAAAGATGGTCGCCGCGTCATCACCAGTGTGAATGGCAAGCAACCCGCACCCGCAGAAGTATGGGATGTCGAGCATGGAGGTGAATTGGGCTCGCCGGCACAGTACGAAATCAGCGGCGGTCGGCTTGTTACCACGCTCGGGACGACACCTTTTAACGTGATCGTTTACAAGGTCGGCGACAAGTATGTTGCGGCGCGCAACAACGAGTTCGGGTACGCCAACTACGACGTTCAGGAAATTAAGTGACAAGCGGGTCAGCTATGAGGCAAGCGCGGGACAAGAGACTGGATGTAACGTCAACCAAGGTGGGACGCCGTGTCTCCCCGCGGATGATCCTTCACCGCTGGTTACGCGAGCCCCTGCTTCACTTCCTGCTTATCGGTTCGTTACTGTTCGTGATTTATGCAGTGTGGGGTAACTCCGCTCAACCTGGAAGCAAACGCATCGAGCTATCACCCGATGATCTGCAACAGCTCCAAATCGGTTTTGCGGCGCAGTGGGAGCGCCAACCAACCTCCGAAGAATTGGCGGGACTGGTGGAAAACCGGGTTCGCGAAGAAATACTCTATCGCGAGGCGCTCGCCATGGGCCTCGATAAGGACGACAACATCGTCAAGCGCCGCATGGCGCAGAAGATGCAGTTCCTCGCTGAGGATCTTGCCAACGCTCACGAGCCCACGACTAACGAACTGAAAGTGTGGTTCAACGAAAACGCAAAACGTTTTGAAGTACCGGGCAGGCTCAGTTTCCGTCACGTTTATTTCTCCCCCGACCAGCGCGGGCAGCGCGCCCACGATGACGCGCTCGCTGCGCTGGCGAAGGTTGCGGGTCAACCGGAAGACTCGTCAATGGTGGCCGCGCTCGGCGACCGATTCATGTTTCAGGATTACTACGGCGATCGAGCAGTAGAACAGATCGCCAAAGATTTCGGCTCGAGCTTTGCGCAGGCGCTGTTCCAGGTGAAATCGGGCTCCTGGCAGGGACCAATCGAGTCCGGTTATGGATGGCACCTGATCTTCATCGACACGGTAACGCCGAGTCATTTACCGGCCTTCGAAGAAGTGGAGCCCGAGGTCAGGAGTGCATGGCTCGCAGACCAGAAGTCGATCGCTTGGGATAAAGCCTACGCCACAATGCGCGCGAAGTATTTCGTAGTGCTTCCGACTCCTTCTACTAAGCAACCAGCCACGGCTTCCGCTAGTTCTGTTCAAACTACGAATCCTCGACGTGCGCTGGCAGGATCCCAATGACTGGATTTTCAAAGCGAATCTGCAGCTGGTCAGTCCTGGCGCTCGTTAGCCTCGCTTCTACCTCGCCAGCATTCGCTCACGAATCTCGTCCCGCTTATTTGGAAGTGAAGGAAACGATGCCCGGCATCTTCGACATTCTCTGGCGAACCCCGCTTATGTCGGGAATGCATTTGCCAGTTGTCTTGAAGCTACCCGACGGCCTGAAAGATGTTCGACCGCCAGGTACAGAACAACTAGCAGATTCCCTGTTGGAGCGACGTAAGGTGAACGCCGGCCCGAATGGCTTCTCAGGAAAGCGCATCGAGTTTCCAGGCCTGCAAGCCACCATCACCGACGTGCTGATCCGAGTGGAAATGCTGGACGGCAGAAACTGGACGACAATTACCCATCCATCCCAGCCTTGGGTGGATATCTCAGCCGCAAAAACTAGCTGGCAGATAATAGGCTCCTACATTCGGCTCGGGATCGAGCACATTCTTTTCGGCGTCGACCATCTACTGTTCGTGCTCGCCTTGCTCATTCTGGTGAAAGGCTGGCGAAGACTACTCGGAACCATCACTGCGTTTACCGTGGCTCACAGCATCACGCTCGCAGCAGCAACCTTGGGCTTCGTCCATGTCCCGCCCAAACCAGTCGAGGCGGCGATCGCGCTAAGCATTGTCTTTGTCGCGTGCGAGATCATTCACCGACGCACCGGGCGAACCGGTTTAACGGAACAGTGGCCATGGGTGATCGCGTTCACCTTTGGTCTGTTGCACGGACTAGGCTTTGCCAGTGCATTACGCGAAGTAGGTCTGCCGCAAAACGCCATCCCACTCGCACTTCTTTTCTTCAACGTCGGAGTCGAAGTAGGACAACTTCTCTTCATCAGTTCGGTCATGGCGGTAATCACCGCGGCGGTTTACGCCACCAGGAAACTCAGTCGATCGAATGTGACCTCGCAATTCGCCTTCAATTGGTGCGAGATCGCGGCGGCTTATGCCATCGGCGTCGTCGCATCCTTTTGGCTAATTCAACGAACTCTTAGTTTTGTTGCATGAATCAACTACCGAGCATCCCCACCACATCCACCGACCTATTTAGTCATCATGAAATCGGCGGGACTTTCGCGGTGCGTGGTTGTGATCCGAAGAAGGTGCTGGTCGGCGCGACGGAGGTGATCGAGCGCAGCCGCCAGATGGCCTGAAATGCCATGCTGTCAAGAGATTCTGAAAAGATCTCTGAAGCGCGCTCGTGGAAGGCCGATACCCGAGCATGAGAAACCATTTCAACGGGGGTTAATGCCGTTCGGGAGATGCGCGACGCGCCTGAGCCAATGTCGGCGACGATTGGCTTTTGGCCATCGATCTGGAAGGCACAGAGGTTCGTGACTGGCTCGCGGCCAGACGCACCACTGCTGTGCTGCTGAAGTACCGTATTCCGGGCGAAGGCAAGAAGCGCGCCAGATTCGGCCGGGTGCAAATAGCGACGGTTGGCCTCCGATTAATAAACAGCGGTTGATCGCGCACCGATGTGGCTGCGCGTCAGCGACATCATCACTCCGGAAATCGCCCACGAAGTCTCTGGGCGCGCGGAGGCGCACGCACGGAGCAGAGCCGGAGTCTTCGCGTTTGGCAGCGCGTTTCGTTAAACTCGCGCGCCCTGGCTTTGTTGCTGACGCGGCGTAATGGTGCGCAGCGTCCGCGCAGCGATCGACATCATCGCTCGCTCTTGCTGTTCAGCGGGCAAATTCTTGACCAGCTTGCGATAAGCTTCTTTCAACTCAGGGTTGGCCTCGAGTTGTTTAGTCACACTGGCGCGAATACGCGCGCGACGCTCGATCTTGTTAACATTCTGCAAGACAAGCATTCGCTCGAGGCGTTCACGCGGCAGTCCTTGAATGTACGCCCATTCCTTCGGATTAGCTTGGATGTAAGCATCGATCTTGGCGTTGATTTCGACGTTATCGCGGTACTTCGGAATCTGGTTGGCCGCATCCGCGCCGGCGGAGCCGGTTCCATTGGTGTTCTTATCTGATCTTTTCAGGCTCATATATATTAGTGAGTAGCGGCGGTTGTTTGACGAAGAGCGTCGATGATCTCGCCGCAGAAGAGATCAACGAGCTCGAAGGCGTCCTCGTGCTCAACCGCCAGGCTCATGAGAAACTCGGGACCGGGAGAAGCGCCGAGCCTCTGCTCGACCTTCTCGCTTGCGTCCGAGTACCGCGAGACAGTAGCGGGTGGCACGGTGACGATGACAGGTTGGTTGTCGGTTGCTTTCATAGAGCGCAATGGCGCGTCACCATTTGTCTTCGGGTGACGGGTGAGCCGATGGAGCCGGTTTGGATTGGTTTAACTGTGTGTCGATTGCGTCCAGGTGGTCCCGCAAATCGGCTACGTCCTTCTTAAGAGAAAGGTTCTGCTTCGCGATCTCTTCAGTCTGGCCGACAGCCTGGCTGAGTTCGGTGAGTTTTTGGTTGAGCGCGGCGGTTTGTTCAGTAAATGCGCGTGTTGCTGCGCGCTGCTTATTCACTTCGGCAACAACGGCGTCGTTCGTGGATGAACTAGGTGTGGTGGCTGTCTTTCGCGGCGAAATAGATGGCGCGGTTTGCGGCCGAAGATCCCATCGCGCTGAATTTTCGACACGATAAATCGGGTGCGCCTCGTGCATGGCCAGCGGGTCGCGTGGATCGATGTATCGGCCGAATCGGTATTCCTTAAGTTGCTCGTCAGTGCGCAACGTGTCGGAGTTTGTCGGCTTACCAACTGGAGCAGCCGCCGATGCGGCGCTGTTTGTCTTTGGCAAATGCGAGGCGCATGCAAACAGGAAAATGATTGGAATGAAAAGCAGGTATTTCATGGAATGAAGTTGGGTTGAAGTGTTGTTGTGATGGAATCGACAGGCAGCGGGTTGGCGCCGGGCAGATTTGAGGGTGGAATTGACCGCTGGGAAGGTGGATACGGCGAAGGCGACTGGGCGGGCGGAAGCGAAGAGGCGAGCGTGCCGCCGATCCTCGCGTCCTGTTCGTCCACTGTTTGGGTGATGTAGAGATAGAATTGTTTTCCGGCCGGCACGCGCACATAGAAGCCATCGCGCTCGATGGTCAGAAGAATCTGCTGTGCGTATCGGTCCATTACGTTTTGCGCTCCTTGCAGCGATGCGTTTTGCAGAGTCGGCAGAGCAAACGCTCCAAATGGGGAGACCTGTCTCTGAGTGAAAGCTTCGGCGGCGCCGCTGAGCAGCGAAGCGATGAAGAGTTTCACTTCGGCAAGGTTGTCTGTCTTGAGAAGGCGTCCGCGCAGACCGGCACTGCCATCGGTGATTCCCCAGGTTCCGGTGTCAGGGTCGCGCTCGTGATCGAGCGCCAGACCGGAAACATTCAGTTCCTGCCCGTTTTGCCAGACGAGTGTCCATCGGCCGTTGCTTGCGATGCGCTCGCGTGAGCGATCGACTTGGGCGGTACCGTGCACCTCGGTGCCTGCGGGGATGATCAATTCACCATGATGAAAAATGTCTTCCGTCACGAGACCGATGATCGGCGTTTGAATTGACGATGAATCGACGGTGATCACGAGCTCGCATGGAACGAGACGGCCGAATGGTGCAAAGTCTGCGCTGAAGACTTTTCCTTCTTTGGCGAGCGGCAGTGGCGTTTCCGCGACAACGCTAAGCGATGGAAGTGGTGGTGGTGTTCCTTCCGTTTTGGAAAGCGTCGTTTCGATTTCTCGTTGCGGCGCCGGAGTCGCAAAAGGAATCATGTCGCGCCGCACTGTTTCGGGCAGTTGCGGCGCATTCGCGCCAGCTTTGGCTGCGTTGTTCGCAGTTGATTGCCGCTTTGAATCAAACGGTCGTCGGCTGTTTACCATCAGCAGAACGAAAACGAGGCCGAGTAGAAAGAGTGTCAGCGCGCCAGTAGGCGAACGAAAAAAGTTAATAAAACGACGCGGGTTCATTGCGGTATCGGAGTCGGTTCAAATGGTGCCGATTCAGGGGTGGTTGATTTAGCGGGTGTGTCCTTGGGACTCCTGGATGTGGTCGGCGCCGAAGTAGGTGTTTCGACAGTTGGGTCGTGCCGCGCGAGTGCGAACGTGAAATCGTTTTTCAGCGAAACATCGTTCGGACCTTCAAGGCCGCCGCTGATCGCGATGTAACCGGAGGCTGTTTGATGTGCGGCGATGTTGCTTGTTAGGTCGCTGACTGACGGATTGACGGTTCGATCACCGATGTGCACCTCCAGTTTTTCAGGCGTGTGTTGGATCGGCTTGTCGGTGCGGTTCGTGATGGTGAGTTGGAAAACCAACGTGTCGTCGTCGGGAAAACGAAACGCGTCCATCAACCGCACTTCGTAATCGCCGCAGTCGCTGATCTGCGGTTTGTCTCGTAAATCGCGATGCTCGACGCCGGCGACGGCATCGGGCTGTTGCGTTTTGAGCAGAGAGAACGCTTTCGCTTTATCGAGCAGGCCGATCAACCGCGGAGCCGTCAGCGGTCGCGGAATGTGATTACTTTTTGCGGGCTGAGATTGAAGAACGACGGAATACCAGGGCTCCGTGCTTTCGCGCAATTCAAAGACGTAGGTACGATTATTCCATCGCACGTTGAGATTGGTTGTGGCGTCCTTCGCCAGCGCGCGCACGGACAGATAGGCAGTTCCTTTGGTATGTGCGATCTGGAAAACGCCGGGGGTCTTTCCATCCGATGTGGTGAGTGCAGCGTCGACTGCTGCGATAGCGGACGGGAAACTGATGGTCGTTACGCGCGCGCCGGAGACTGGCACTTCATAAACGGTGTGGTCGTCGAGTACGAAATCTTGCACTCGCTTCTCGACCGCATGCGCGTCCGTGAGGCTGAGCGGCAAAGCCAGAAGGATGATCTTAATGAATCGGTTCATACTTGAAATCTTGGATGGCAGTTGGGAAACGGCCGTTCTCGACCATGTTGGGATTGCGCAGCATTTTTAGTTTGAGCGTGAACGGCACAGCTTCGGTGAATGCGCGCTCTTGAAAGACGCCG
>JBAQJG010000061.1:0-1583 GCA_049300145.1 Chthoniobacterales bacterium
AAGGACTTTCCTCCGTTTACCACCGTGCAAGGTTATTTCTACGATTGGCGAGACGACGGCTTGTTTGAGAAGATCAATTTTGCGTTGCTGCTGGAAGCACGCGAAGCCGCGGGCCGTGAACCGAGCCCCTCGGCCGGGGTCATCGACAGTCAATCGGTCAAGACGACCGAGAGCGGTGGGCCGCGAGGGTACGATGCGGCCAAGAAGGTCAAAGGCCGCAAGCGCCACATTGTGACCGATACCGGCGGTCTGTTAGTCGGCGCCGAGGTGCACCCCGCCGATGTCCAAGATCGCGATGGTGCCGTGCTGGTTATTGAGGCCATCCACCAGTTGTTTCCCTGGCTACGCCATCTTTTCGCCGACAGTGTCTACAACGGCCCCAACCTACGAGAGGCACTCGCCCAATTCGGCAAGTGGACCATCGAGATCGTCAAGCGCGCCGCTGATGCTGCCGGCTTTCAGCTGCTGCCGCGCCGCTGGGTCGTCGAACGAACCCTGGCTTGGCTCAATCGAAATCGCCGCCTGGCAAAGGATTTCGAGGCGACGATCGCCAGCGCCAAAGCGTGGGTTTACATCGCCTCAGTGCAGTTGCTCGTAAGGAGATTAGCTTGAACCGTGCACAATCATCGTGAGTACAATACAACTTACACGATTAAGATTTCAATCTTACTGCGTCAGTAATCGGGAATTCGTAGTGTTTTGAGGATCGGCGCGTTGCAACAAGGGCATCTCGGGAGGGTCCTGGCGAGAGCGACGATGAGGCGTCGTCGCATGGTCGCGATCGAGTTTGGGATGTGGCGCTCGGGTCGGATCGGCGGCGCCTCGGGGTCGGTAACCGTCGGGAATGGCAGATCGCGGGAGCGGCGCAGCGAAAGGTGGTCCTGAGGGGGGAAGGGCGCCCCGTTCGGCGATCAAGAAGCCGTAAGCGGCGATGCAGAGTGTGGCGTGATGGTGGAAGCCGCGCCACCCGCGCCCTTCATAATCGCCAAGGCCCAGTTCCTGCTTGAGCTCCTGATAATCGCGCTCGATCCGCCATCGCAACTTGGTCAGATCGACCAGACGATCGAAGGCGGCATCTTCGGGCAAGGTCGAAAACCAATATTTGGTCGGCTCGGTTTCGTCTTCCGGCCACTCGATCAGAAGCCACTCTTCAGCGCGCACCTCGCTCAGCAAATTATCGCGATGGGCCGGTCGCACTCGCCGCCGGGCAAAGCGCGAGGAGAGCCAATCCGCTGTTCCCTCGCGCCAAGTAATCGTTTGCCACGCCTCTGGCGGCAGGCTGAGGGCGAGTGTCTTGACCGAGATCGGTTGGTGCTGTCCGCGCTGCAGCCGCGTCTGCGGTCGTCCACGACCGGTTCGAGACTGCGGCGGCACGGGAGCCTCGCCCGGCGGCCACACCGAGGTGTTGGGGCCGATCCCCGCGACGTAACGCAAGCCAAGAGCGGTGATGTCGGTCCGCAGCCCCGTGTCGTTGCCATAGCCGGCGTCCATCAGCACGACCCCCTGTGGCAATCCCGCGGTTCGAGCGGCTTTGATCTGCTCAATGGCGATCTCTGGCTTGGTTTGGAAAGCGATCGTCTCCG
>JBAQJG010000062.1:0-3250 GCA_049300145.1 Chthoniobacterales bacterium
TCGAGTTTCTCGAAGGGCATCTCCAGATTGAGCGGCTCTTCGCATCGCACAATCTTGCCATCGATGAGTTGTTGCTCGCCTTGCATCGCTTCACGCCGGATTTGGCGAAAGCTAAATCGAAAATTAGCAATCTAAAATCGGAAATGAGAAGTGGCTTGCCGAGTCGTAGCTCGCTGCGAGATTGTGGTAAGGTTAAATAAGTCCCTTCGCCAAGGCTACGGCGCGACAGGCCGAAAGCGTTCGGGACTGGAGCCTAGGGGATTCGAACCCCTGACCTCCTCAATGCCATTGAGGCGCTCTACCAACTGAGCTAAGACCCCGTTTAACGAATTGCAGACTTTAGATTTTCGATCGCGGATTGCAACTAGCGCGCGACGATTGAAATCTTTGCGCGATCGGCAAGATCGATAATTGCATCGCGCTCAAGCAACAAGGTTTTGCCGGCTTGGACTGCAATGACACGCAGTTTTGCGTCAGCGGCGACTTTAATGGTTTCGACGCCGATCACGGGCACGTCGAAGCGCATGTCTTGATTTGGTTTGGCAACTTTGATCATGAGTGCGCCTTTGCGCGCGAGGGCGCCGCCGCGCTTGATTGCATCGTTCGTCCCTTCGAATGCTTCGACCGCGAGCACCGTTCCATTTTTCACAATCACCGTTTGACCAATGTCGAGTCGCGCGATCTCCTTCGCCATCTTCCAGCCAAGGTCGATATCTTCTTCTTCGCGATGCGAAAGCTTTGGTCCGGCGATCAATCCCGAAGGCGCGAGATCATCTTCAAGAAAACTCGTGGCCGCCATGAGCTCGACATCGACTTTTGCCAGCTCGTCTGCAATCGCCGCGAAAATGGATTCGGCATTGCGTTGCTTGAGTTTCGCGAGGACAAGCAGCGCTTTCCAGTCCGGTCGAAGATCGAACAGATTTTTCGGCTCGATTTGGCCGGCCATAATCGCATGATGAACTTGTTGTTCGCGAAAAAAATTTAGAAGCCGGCTCAATTGCCCGACGCGCAGCCATTCGATAACATCGACATGTTGCCCGAGTGCGGGATCGGTTTCGTTCGAGAAAGCCGCGGCGACCATTTTCTTTACGCCGCTTTTGCGCGCGGCGTCAGCCAGTTGTCTCGGATAAACGCCATTGCCGGCAATGATTCCGAGAATTTCCGGATTACTCACAAGCGAAAGTTAACAACACATCGCCACCGAGAAAACATCAATGCCAATGTGGGAGCGGCCTCAGTGCCGCGATTATCGGGACACTAAGCTCCCTCCCACATTTGCTACCCGTGATGGCGGCGGCGCTTGACGTGCAATTGGGCGAGCGCCTTTTGCAGCGAGGCCTGAATAGCCGCGACTTCCTCAGCCGTGTGATCTTCTTTCATCGCAACTTTGGCCCGCTCAACCGCGGCTTCGGCGGCTGCCGCATCGATTTTCTCGGCCTCGAGCGCCATGTCGGTCAAAACCGAGACGCCCTCCGCTTTGATCTCGACGAAACCCTCGCCGACCGCCATCGCAGTTTCGCGTCCATTTTTCAACACGCGCAGTTCTCCCGGTTTCAGCGTTGTCAGCAATGGAACATGTTTCGGGTAAACGCCAAGCTCGCCTTCCGATCCCGGCAACGTGACCATGTCCACGTCTTCGGAATAAATCTTCGCTTCCGGAGTAACGATTTCCAATTTCAAAGTAGCCATGGATAAAAGTTATAAAGTTACAAGAGTTAAAAAGTTAAAACGTGAATTCGGAAACATTCTAACGATGTAACTTTTCAACGTTCAACTTTCCTTGATCATATCGATGTTGCCTTTCATGTAGAAGTTCTGCTCGGGAACTTCGTCATGTTTGCCATCGAGAATTTCTTTGAACCCGCGCACCGTCTCCTCAATTGAGACGTACTGTCCTTTGCTGCCGGTGAAAACTTCCGCCACGTGGAAGGGCTGACTGAGGAAACGTTGAATCTTGCGCGCACGATACACAGTGAGTTTGTCTTCCGGACTTAGTTCGTCCATGCCGAGAATGGCGATGATGTCCTGGAGATCTTTGTAACGCTGCAACACCTTCTGCACACCACGCGCGACATTGTAATGTTCTTCTCCGACAATCTCCGGCGCGAGCGATTTCGATGTTGATGCCAGTGGATCGACCGCCGGATAAATTCCGAGCTCGGCGATGGAGCGCTCGAGCACGATGGTCGAGTCCAAATGCGCGAAGGTGTTTGCCGGCGCCGGATCGGTGAGATCGTCGGCCGGAACGTAAACCGCCTGAAAAGACGTGATCGAACCTTTATTTGTCGATGTAATCCTTTCCTGCAAATCGCCCATCTCGGCAGAGAGCGTTGGCTGATACCCGACCGCGGACGGCGTGCGGCCTAACAAGGCTGAAACCTCCGAGCCCGCTTGGGAAAAGCGAAAGATATTGTCGATGAAAAGAAGAACGTCCTGGTTGCGTTCGTCCCGGAAAAATTCCGTCATAGCAAGGGCGGAAAGTCCGACGCGCAAACGCGCGCCGGGCGGCTCATTCATCTGGCCAAAAACCATTCCAACTTTCGACTTCGACAAATCTTCTTGATTGATCACGCCGGCTTCGCTCATTTCCTTGTAAAGGTCGTTGCCTTCGCGCGAGCGCTCGCCGACGCCTGCAAACATGGAGACACCGCCATGCTTCATCGCGATGTTATTAATCAACTCCTGGATAATGACGGTCTTCCCGACGCCGGCGCCGCCAAACGCGCCGACTTTTCCGCCTTTCGAAAACGGACAGACCAGATCGATGACTTTTATTCCAGTTTCCAGGATAGAAGCCTTCACGTCTTGTTCTGTGAGACCCGGCGCCGGGCGATGAATCGGATACCGCTTCGTGAATTTCACCGGGCCGCGATTGTCAACCGGATCGCCCGTGACGTTAAAGAGGCGGCCGAGCACGCCTTCTCCCACCGGCACACTGATCGGCCCGCCTGTGTCAGTCACGCTCATGCCGCGCTTCAGTCCTTCAGTTGAAGACATGGCGATGGAGCGCACCCAATTTTCGCCGAGATGCTGCTGCACTTCGAGCGTGAGTTTGTGTGGGGTGCCATTGACCTCGTAATCAATTTCGAGCGCGTTGTAGATTTTCGGCAGTTGTTTCACTTCCGGAAATTCCACGTCCACTACCGGACCGATGACTTGAACAATGTTTCCTTTACTCATAAATGTTGATTATCCACCGAGCGCCATCTGCGCGGTCGCAATTTCGAGCAGCTCGGTGGTAATGCCGGCC
>JBAQJG010000063.1:0-3721 GCA_049300145.1 Chthoniobacterales bacterium
ACGCATTTCACTGCTACACCGTAAATTCCAGTCTCCTCTCCAGTCCTCAAGCACCGCAGTATCGAATGCAGTTTCAGAGTTAAGCTCTAAAATTTCACACCCGACTTACGGCGCCACCTACACACCCTTTACGCCCAATGAATCCGAACAACGCTTGAGACCTCTGTATTACCGCGGCTGCTGGCACAGAGTTAGCCGTCTCTTCCTCTTCTGATACTATCAATGCGCACGCAGTTAACGTGCGCACCTTGTTCTCAAATGACAGGAGTTTACAACCCGAAAGCCTTCATCCTCCACGCGGCGTCGCTCCTTCAGGGTTTCCCCCATTGAGAAAAATTCTCGACTGCTGCCACCCGTAGGTGTCTGGGCCGTGTCTCAGTCCCAGTGTGACTGGTCGTCCTCTCAGACCAGCTACCCGTCATAGCCTTGGTGGGCCGTTACCTCACCAACAAGCTGATAGGCCGCGGGCTCCTCAAAAAGCGGTAGCTTGCGCCACCTTTGATTTCGGAAAGATGTCCTTCCTCATCACATGCGGTATTAATTCGCCTTTCGGCGAGCTATCCCCCACTTCTCGGCAGATTGCCCACGTGTTACGCACCCGTTCGCCACTGAATCACCTTCGGTATTGCTACCAAAGGTAATCCCGTCCGACTTGCATGTCTTATCCACGCCGCCAGCGTTCGTTCTGAGCCAGAATCAAACTCTCCGTTAAAAACGGTTCGGCTCCTTTTGAAGGGAACCGAAAAGTTTGCGTCCCGCGACTGCGGGACAAAATCTGACCATTCGATAATCTGTCTCGGCTCGTAAGCCGACACTGGTTCGTCCGATCTTGAATTAAGATCCCCGAGTTCTTGAAAACCCAGGAAAATTTTTAATCAAAGAAAATCAACGAATAACGCACAATTCAATTTTTGCTGACTTTGCTCTACCACATTCTGAATTCAGTTTCGGAATTCATCCCGCCCTAGCCTTTTCAGGTATAGGCGGACAATTCCTCGTCGTGTTTAATCAAAAATCAGAACCAAACTGTCAAAGAACGTTCTTGACTCCGGTACACGGCAAAATCCGACCCTGCCATCTAAACTGACACGATCGGCTCGACCCTGAGCCCGGAAGAACTCCACCCCACGGTTGGGGCTGGACCGCTTATCGCGGAGCACACAAAATATACGAATCCCGGATTCCGTCAATCAAAAACTTGCATTGTTTTCGCGAAACTTCTCCGGGAGCACAGGCTGGCAGCCTGATATGCCAGTCCGGTCGGACTTTCGGCCGCTCGCCGACACGCGTCCCCTCAAATCATTGCCACAGATGAACACGGATTCCACAGATCCGCAGATCCGCAGAGAAGACGCCAGAAATTCTGCAGACTTTCGCCGAAACATTGCTCTGTCAACCCTCAGGCACGTTTTGGCTTTTTGATTACGTACCTGATGTTGAGAGAAGGCCGACCGTTTCCATAAACCTTTTTCACCATACCGTTTCTGATTCCGCCAATTCTTTCCGTGGCCTTCTGGGAGCGAACGTTATTTTGTCCGACGAAAAAAACCACGCTCTCAACAAACTTGAAGGCGTGAGCCAGCATTAATTGTTTCAATTCCCGGTTGTAACGCCCGCCCCAATAATTTCGCGCCAAAAACGTCCATCCAATTTCAATCTCAGATTTTTCCGGGTCGTGACCGTGAAACCGCGTGGACCCAATAATTTGTTGGCTCTTCTTATCTATTATGACGAAGGCCCCACCAGATTCCAGCGCCTCTCTGAAGAAGACCTTGAATATATCTTCTTTGTAGCGATCTCCCTCTGGGTGCTGTTCCCAGATGAGCGGATCGGCCGCGACGGCAAAGAGATCGTCCCAGTCCTCAGGCCTAAGCGGGCGAAGCTCGATGAGTTCGCCTTTCAGATGCGGCTGAAGAGCAAAGGGCTTTTGCATAGAAATTATTTTAACCACGAATGCACACTAATTAACACGAATCGTTGTAATCGTGGCCGCCTTGTGGCGCCGTAGTCGCACGGAGGCGGACGACCGCGGTCTCTGTTTGTTAAATCGTTGCTCTGTAGCGGCGGTCTGCGACCGTCGCAATAAGTCCGGGGAGCGCACAGCCTGCCCGTCCGTGTGCGGGCGCCCTTGCCGAAACGAACTTTTCCAGAAAGTTTAGCCGCAGACGCGGTGGTGAGCGAATCGAATCCATTGCCGCAGCAGCCTTCGATGGACCACGGCTTGCCAAGGATTTTCACCGATCGATCAAAGTCCTAGCCTCAATTGTCGCCTGCTCCTTTGCCTTAACGAGCAGCTGGCGAATAGACGTGTTCTGGGCGCGGCCCGATGCCAATAAAACGAGCCGGCCACGTCCTCAATGCCGGGAACCATTGTAAGAGCCTCATGAAAATTGGAAGTGTGTCTCCGCTCTTCGATTCGCGCCCGGTCACGACCCGGCGATGGATGAACGCCTGCATCGCCTGGATCACGCGCGTCGGCCATTCCCGCCGCCTTTGAACCAGTTCCAAGTCGCCGAGTGATACCGGTCCAGCCCTTAGTTTGACCGCCAGCAAGTTCGCGGTCGCGACCGCATCCTGCAAGGCGAGGTTGATGCCAACGCCGCCGGCGGGCGACATGGCGTGCGCGCTGTCGCCGATGCAAAGCAATCCTTGGCGACACCATTTCCTCAGACGATTGATCTGCACGGTGAGCAATTTGATTTTCGACCAATCGTCCAGCTCGCTGATGCGATCTTTCAGGAAAGGAGCGAGCTCGACGATCTCGCCGTGCAAGGCGGACAATCCCCGCTGTTTGATCGCGTCGATGCCGCCCTTTGGAATAACGAAGCCGGCCTGATAATAATCGTCGCGGTTAATCAGGACGAGCAATTTCCCGTGACGAAAGAATCCGAATAATTGCTCCGGATCGCCTTCGCGTTTCGAAATGTGCATCCAAAGGACATCGATCGGCACACCCAGCTCCTGAAGCTCAAAGCCGGCGCGCGTATGAGTGATGGCATGACGTCCATCCGCGCCAATGACGAGATCGGCGCGAAAATCGCGTTCGCCCTCCGGAGTTTTCGCGCGCACGCCGGCCACGTTTTCGTCCTCAAAGATCAGATCGACAACTTCATGCTCCATGCGGAGCGCAAAAGAAGGAAAGCCTTTCGCTTTGGCGACGAAAAAGTTCAGGAAATCCCATTGCGGCATGAAAGCAATGAACTTGCAGCGTGTCGGCAGACGCGAGAAATCCGCCATCGGCGCGAGGTGACCATTAAAAATTCCCCTCAATTGAGAAAATTCCTGATGCGGCAGCTTCAGGAATTCATCGAGCAATCCGAGCTCGTGCATGAGCTCGAGCGTGGAAGGATGAATGGTGTCGCCGCGAAAATCGCGATTGAAATCCGCGTGCTTTTCCAGCACGACGACATCGATGCCGGCGCGCGCTAGCAAAAAGCCTGTCATCATTCCGGCGGGTCCGCCGCCGACGATCACACAACGGGTCCGAATCTCAGGCAGCGCGCTCACAAGTCAGATTATCGTTTAACAGTTCACCGCCTCAACCGTCTCCACTCACGAATCGTTGTGCCCGTGGTCGCCTTGTCGCGCCGAAGCGGACGACCGCGGTCTATGTTCGTTGAATCGTTAAATCGTTAAATCGATCAGCTGCAGCCACTGGGCGTTGAATGTTGGACGTTCCTCCTTCGCTTCGCTACGGCGCGACGAGTGGGCGCCTGCCACG
>JBAQJG010000064.1:0-3516 GCA_049300145.1 Chthoniobacterales bacterium
GTGCACGACCTTGAAAGACAGAGTGAACGATGCTCGCTTTCTTCGAAACATAGTTTCAGGCTGTATAGTAAGGATAACGACTTCATGACTTACCGGCGATTGTTCACGATCGCAGCTTCATGCGCGCTGCTCAGCCTCATGTTGTTTACCGCCGGTTGTTCCCGCAAAGCGGCTCCGGCCGGACCGACCGCGCCAGAGGTTCTGGTCACTACCGTTACACCGAAGGATGTGCCTCGGATTCTGGAACGGGTGGCGACGCTCGACGGCTTTGTCAACGCGAACATCAACGCGCAGGTTCAAGGTTATATCATCTCGCGGGATTATCAGGAAGGCAGCGTCGTCAAAAAAGGCGATCTCCTTTTCCAGATTGATCCGCGGCCGTTCGAGGCTGCATTAGCACAAGCGAAGGGCACTTTGGCAAAAGACCAAGCCAATCAGGTAAAGGCAGACGCGGACGAAAAGCGCGCGATGGATTTATTTAACAAGAAAGTCATCAGCGATCAGGAGCGCGATACCGCGATTGCAACTGCCGGCTCGACCAGGGCGAATGTTGAAGCCGACGAAGCGGCGGTGAAACAAGCCGAGCTTAATCTTGGCTACACAAAAATCACCGCGCCGATCGATGGTGTAGCCGGATTCACGAATAATCAGGTCGGCGATCTCGTTAATCCAACCAGCGGACCGCTCACGACAGTTTCGCAGATTGATCCGATCAAAGCGGTGGTGACCGCCGGCGAAGGGCCGTTCACCGATTTTGTTTCGCGCCACCCCGATCCGAAGGAGCGCGATACATATATACGGAGTCTGGAATTCGAATTGATTCTCGGCAATGGCACCGTCTATCCACCCAAGGGCAAATTTTACGCGCTCGATCGTAACCTCGACGTAAAAACCGGATCGATTCGATACGAAGTGACGTTTCCAAATCCCGGAAACATTTTGCGGCCGGGCCAGTTTGGGAAGGTGCGCTTCGTCGCAGATCAGAAAAAAGGCGCGATGGTTGTTCCGCAAGAAGCAGTAGCGGAGCTGCAAGGCAGTTTTCAGGTCGACGTCGTCGATCAAAACAACAAAGTCAGCATTCATCCGGTGAAAATGGGCGAGCGCATCGGTGCGTTGTGGGAAGTAACCGATGGATTGAAGCCCGGCGACCGGGTCGTCGTTCAAGGGTTACAAAAAGCGCGCGAAGGTTCGACCGTTAGCGTTAAGGAATGGGCGCCGCCCACCGACCAAATGGCGACCGCAACATCGACATCTTCACCGTCAGGGCATTGAGCCATGTCGGAGTTCTTCGTTAGGCGGCCCATCGTTGCGATAGTCATCGCGATTCTGATGACGCTCGTCGGTGGCGTGTGCATTCTCGCGTTGCCAATCGCGCAATATCCGCAAATCGCCCCGCCCGAGATTCAAGTGCAAACGCACTATACCGGGGCGGATTCGTTGACAATCGAGCAATCAGTCGCCGCGCCAATCGAGCAACAGATGAGTGGCGTGGACAACATGAATTACATGTATTCGGTTAACGCCAACAGCGGCGACATCCGATTGATCGTGGATTTCGACGTCGCGACCGATCCGAACATCGATCAAGTCCTGACGCAGCTCCGGGTCGCGCAAGCGCAATCGCAATTGCCCCCCGACGTGAACAACTACGGCCTAACCGTTAAAAAATCTACAACGGCGCCGCTGATGTTGATCTCGTTGTATTCACCGAAAGGAAGCTACGACGGAGTTTTTCTGGCCAACTACGGCTACATCAATCTGTTCGATCAGCTGACGCGCGTTCCTGGAATTGGCAATGTTCAGGTCTTCGGCGCCGGCCAATATGCGATGCGGCTTTGGGTTAAACCCGATCAACTCGCGAAGCTCGGCATCACCGTTCCAGACATTATCACCGCCGTGCAAAAGCAGAACAACGTCAATCCCGCCGGGCAGGTGGGCGGCGAACCGATTCCAAGCGGACAGAAATTCACTTACACCGTGCGCGCGCAGGGACGATTGCAAACGCCGGAGGAATTCGGTGAGATTGTCGTTCGCGCGAATCCAGACGGATCGTTTGTGCGGGTGAAAGACATCGCGCGAATCGATCTGGGTGCGCAGACTTATAATTTGAAGGGCCGACTCAACGGACAACCGGCGGCCATTTTAGCCTGCTATCAACTTCCTGGAACCAACGCAGTCAAAGCCGCACAAGGCGTGCGGCAACTCATGGCCGAAGCGAAACAGCGTTTCCCAGCCGACATGGATTTCGCCGTTTCGCTCGATCAAACGCTGGCGGTGACCGAGGGAATGCAGGAAATCGTGAAAACTCTTTTCGAGGCGCTCGCGCTCGTGGTGCTGGTTGTTTTCATCTTTTTGCAAGGTTGGCGCGCAACATTGATTCCGCTGTGCGCGGTACCGGTCTCGTTAGTCGGCACGTTTGTCCTCTTCCCGTTGTTCGGGTTTTCCATCAACACGCTTTCGCTTTTCGGCCTCGTGCTCGCGATCGGTCTGGTCGTCGATGATGCGATCGTTGTCGTCGAAGCAGTCGAGCGTCACATCGAAGAAGGCATGTCACCGCGTGAGTCAACGCTGCAAGCGATGCGCGAAGTGTCCGGGCCAGTAATTGGGATCGCGCTCGTGCTGTCGGCGGTGTTTATTCCGACGGCCTTTCTCCCGGGTATCACCGGAAGATTATATCAGCAGTTCGCCCTGACGATTGCGATCTCGGTCATCTTCTCGGCGTTCAACGCGCTGTCACTCAGTCCGGCTTTGTCGTCGTTGTTGCTTCGGCCACGAAAGAAAACGCGAGGCCCGCTCGGCTGGTTTTACGACCGGTTCAATCGAGTCTTTGGCAGCGCGACGAACGGGTACGTAAATTGGTCGCGGCTGGCGATTCGAAAGGCGCTGCTCAGTTTCGCCTTGCTTGCCGCGCTCGCGGTCGGCGCCGGTTTCTTCGGGTCGCGATTGCCGAGCGCGTTTTTGCCGGAAGAAGATCAGGGTTACGTTTTTCTCGCGCTGCAATTACCCGATGCGGCTTCGCTTGAGCGCACCGACAAGGTTTGTCGAGAGATCGAGGATTTTCTGGGCAAGACACCCGGCGTGCAATACACCACCAGTGTCATCGGCTTTAGTCTGCTCAGCCTCGTCTCGGACACCTACCACGCGTTTTTCTTTGTCACTTTCAAGCCGTGGAGCCAACGAACGAAGCCAGAGGAACAGTACGAAGCAATAAAGGCGCGACTGAATAAGTACCTCGCAAGCCTCAGCGAAGGAATCGCCTTTGCTTTTCCGCCACCGGCGATTCCGGGCGTCGGGACCTCAGGCGGATTCACGTTCGTCCTTGAAGATCGCGCCGGGAAGGATGTCGGATTTCTAGCGCAAAATATGAAGACGTTTCTCGACGCGGCGCACAAGCGTCCTGAGCTCGGCACTCTCATTCCGACTTTCCAACCGAACGTGCCGCAGGTTTTTGTGAACGTCGACCGCGACAAAGTGATCAAGCAGGGAATCGATCTGACCTCGGTATATCAAACGCTG
>JBAQJG010000065.1:0-2929 GCA_049300145.1 Chthoniobacterales bacterium
TTTCCTGTTCCGTCGCGTAGGGAATTGGGTCGTAAGCCATTGTATTTGGCCCTAGATTCCAAGCCAATAGTCGCACTCGAAGGCCCCGACGAACGAAATTCCCTGTATTTTCCCAGCTAGCAGGGAATTGTTCGCTCGAGACTGCCTCCTCCAGCGGCGAGTCATCGACGAACTGTACCGCCGGAAGAACACATCAGGTCTAGCCCCGACTTCAGCAGAGCTGAATTATCGTAGCGAAACGCAGGCGCCCGCGTCTCGACCACCATGGGTTACTCACCCCAAACCTCGGCCAGCAGTCGCAGCCAATTCTCGCCCATCACTTTGCGGATCTTTGCTTCCGGCCAGCCGGCCTGTTCCATTGCAGCTGTCAAATTGGGAAAATCGCCGAGCGTGCGCATTCCCGCCGGGTTCACGACCTCACCGAGCGGACCGGTTACCCGCCATCCATTTCCCTTGTCATGGCATAGATACTCGAAGAAGACGTCGTCCTGGTCTTGCGTGAAGTCCGTCCCGATCCCGACGTTGTCCTCGCCCGCGATGCGGATCACGTGATCAATGGCCGCGACGTAATCCTCTACGGTCGAGTTGTTTCCTCTCGCGAGGAAGGGCGGAAACATCGTCACCCCGACAAAGCCGCCGTGGTCGGCAATGAAGCGGATTTCTTCATCGGATTTATTGCGCGGATGGGCTTTCAGGGCTGCCGGCAGGACATGTGTGTATGCGACCGGCCGGTTCGATGCGAGAATGACATCGCGCGAAGTGACCGCACCGACATGGCTCAGATCGCATAACGCGCCGACCCGGTTCATCTCGGCCACGACCTCGTGGCCAAAGCCGCTGAGCCCGGTGTCGCGGCGCTCGTAACAGCCGGCGCCCGCCAGGTTCTGCGTATTGTAGGTGATCTGCATGATCCCTACGCCGAGATCCTTGAACAGCGAGATGTAACCGATCTGATCCTCCAAAGCCGACGTGTTTTGAAAGCCGAGGATGATCCCGGTTCTTCCTTCGGCTTTTGCGCGGCGGATATCGGCTGTATTGCGTACCGGCATGATCAAATCGGCATTGTCGGCGAACCAGCGTTTCCATTGCGCAATGTTGCGCATCGTGTCGGCGAACCCATCCCAAATCGAGCATGTGCAATTGGCGGCGGTCAGTCCGCCCCCGCGCATATCGGCGAAGACCGCGCGGCTCCATTTCGAGATGACGAGGCCGTCTATAACGGTGAGCGTGTCGTGCAGGCGGGTCATGCAATTCCCCGAAGAGGTCAAACCACGAACGGGTTGGCCGCGCAACACGGCGGCCGATCTGATGGAACGCTACCCGAATATGTCGGTTTCGCCCAAGGCTTCGCCGCAACGGTGATCGCGATGGCCGTTTCGAATGCTCTTGAGTGGTCGGTGCGGGGCTGGTTAATTCTCGCTGATGGCGATATGGTCGCACGTTAACGAAAAAACCGGCCAGCAATCGTTGCCGGCGGGCCAAGGGAGGAGAGACCGGAATGAAGACCATCCCGCCGGATGCTCTATCTAGACGCCAGCTTTTTCCCTTGCTCGGAGGGGCCGTTGCCGTGGCTGCAGTCGCGCCGCGTTCATTCGCTGCGGAGCCGTCCGACACATTCGGGAGGATATCGCGGGCGAAGGCTCGCTTCGTCTACGTCGGCACCTACACCTTTCCGGGAACGGCGCCGGGCGGTACCCACCAGAGCCAGGCAAAGGGCATCTATGTATTCAGGATGAACCCGAGCGACGGGAGGTTGACATCCCTCCAGGTCGTCCCGGCTCCGAACCCATCATACCTAGCGCTCGATCCCGCGCTGCAGAACCTGTACTCCGTCAACGAAATGACCGACGGCGGTGTGAGCGCATATACCATAAATCTGGCGAACGGGACGTTGACTCAGATCGGCTCGTTAGTGCCGACGCACGGCCAAGACACTACGCATCTCAGCGTGCAGCCCTCAGGGCAGTATCTGTTTGCGGCCAGCTACACCAGCGGAAATTTTCAGGTTTTCCAGATTAACGGCGGCGGTTCGATTGGCACAATGACCGACAATTTCCAGAGTGTTGGCAACGGGACCGGCCCCAACCCCGACCGCCAGGAAGGGCCGCACGCGCACCAGATCCTGACCGATCTCGATGGCAATCACGTATTCGGTGTCGACCTCGGCGCCGACAAGGTCAATGTGTGGAACCTCGATGGCACCGGCAAGCTCATCCAGAACAGCGTGCCGTTCGCGCCAATCGCGTCCGGTTCCGGGCCGCGTCATATGGCCTTCCACCCCGATCGCCAACATGCATACGTTCTCTCCGAGCTGGCGTCGTCGGTCACTGTGTTCGACTATGATCCGGTGCGCGCCGCATTCATCTGGAAGCAGACAATCTCGACATTGCCGCCGGATTTCACCGGCACCAATACCACCGCGGAGATCCGCATCCACCCGAACGGTCGGTTCCTCTACAACACGAACCGCGGCCACGACAGTGTGACGATGTTCGAGATCGAGCCGGAAACCGGTGAACTCGAAGTGATCGGTTGGGAATCGACGCGCGGCCAATGGCCTCGCGGCATGAACATCGACCCGTCGGGAAATTTTCTCTACGCCGCGAACCAGAACACGGACAACATTGCAGTGTTCCGCATCCAACCGGCGAACGGCAGGCTTAGATTCAGCACGCTCGTCAACACTCCGACGCCAGTTGACGTAGAGTTTGGTCCCGTCGCCTGATATTCGTTCCCTCGGTAACGGCCGGGTTTTGAACCGGGCCTAGCATCGAGATCGCGCTTATAGCTCGCGGCGGCGGGCCGCTTGCTGCGCTGGATATCCGCGGTCTGACGGCAAGCAGCGCGCCGACATGGTCGGCATTAGGGGCGACATTCGGGCTTTTGTCGAGAAGTTCAAGTCGCACACCGAATACGGTCCGCTGCCACC
>JBAQJG010000066.1:0-3042 GCA_049300145.1 Chthoniobacterales bacterium
CTCCTCGACCTTTTCATCATTCGTCATTTCGGATTTCCCTCGTCATTCGTCATTAGGATTTCGTCACTTTCCGGTCATTTTTCGTCGCGTCGAGAAACAATCTCTCGAGGGTCGTTGTCGATCTTCGGCGCTCGATCAGTTGCGCGTTTGATCGGCCGATTAACGATTCAATTTCCTTGACGAGATGGGAAGAGGCATCGGCCACGACAAACTCGGTTTGATTTTCGATGGCGATCAGTTCCGCGAGCTGTCCCTCGCGCACGAGAACGCCGTTCGCGAGAATGGCGACGCGGTCGCAGATTTCCTGGACTTGCGCTAGCAAATGTGACGAGAGCAAGACGGTGATTCCGCTCCGTTTAAGATCGACAATCAAGTTCCGAATTTCGCTGGAGCCGGCCGGATCGACGCCGGCGGTCGGCTCGTCGAGCAGGATCAGTTTCGGTTCGTTGATCAACGCTTGCGCGAGCCCGACGCGCTGAAGCATGCCTTTTGAATATGTGCCCAAGCGGCGATCGCGTGCATTGGTTAGGCCGACCAGTTCCAGCAATTCGCTGATCCGCTTTTTCAATCGGGCGCCGCTGAGTCCGCAGAGTCTGCCGAAAAAACGCAGAGTTTCTTCGCCGGTGAGATATTTGTAGAAGTATGGATTCTCCGGCAGAAACCCGACGGCATTACGGCTCTCGACCATTCGGCTGTCGCAGCCGAAAATTTCCGTGTGGCCGCGCGTGGGCGAAACGAGACCGAGAATGATTTTGAGCGTCGTGCTCTTGCCGGAACCGTTCGGGCCGAGCAGTCCATAAACTTCGCCGGCTTGGATGCGAAGATCGAGATCGCGCACCGCTACGATCGGTTGTCGACGGAACGGGACCGGAAAAACCTTCGTCAGTCCACTGACTGCAACCGCCGCATCAATCATGGCGAATTTCAAAGCCGTGCGCAGTCACAGGCGCCAGTAGCGCAGTTTCTGTCTGCTTGCGGATATGGGCGCGGAGCTCGCTTTGCATGATGGCAGCGAGAAAAGCGCGCACTTCGTCTTCCTCGCCACTGATCTGAAGTTCAACCCGGCCATCGGGCAAGTTGCGCACCCAGCCGGTGAGCTCGAAACCTTTGGCGATGTGTCGAAGTGACCAACGAAAGCCGACGCCTTGCACATTGCCCTCGTAAAAAACCTGGATCGACATCATCGCCAAATTGCCGCAAAGAAAAATAGACCACGGATTAGACGGATTTAACACGGATAGAAAAATGGCGCATCCCAAAACTCTAAATCGAAATAACGAAACTCGAATAACGAAAAGGAAATGCCGCGCACAACACGCGTCGGCATTCGTGCTTGCTTATTCTAGTTGCCGGGTGGCGAAAGACCTGGAATCGGAGTCGGTTCCGGGTTGAATTCTGGAAGCGACTCTTGCGGCTCGATGAGACGCGGGTCTGAGGAATCGAATGGAAAGCGCGCGGCTCGGGACGGATGAGGTGGCGGCGCGGTCGCGGCGGCCACAAGTGCGGGGGGCGCCGGCCGGATATCGTCACTCGCGACGTATCCTTCCTCGCCGGTGGTCAATTTCACTTTGCAATAGCCGAACGACGGGCGGATCAACGTCATCAGTCTATCTTTTTGCAGTTTCATGTCCGGGCCGTTGCCCTGCTGCGGACCGTAGCGATAGAATGGAGCGGAATCCGTGGTGACGGCGTAGAATTTTCCACCGTTCGCGGCCGTCGCCTGATTCGGATTGGATTCGGCGCATCCGGCCAGCGCGACCGCGGCCGCGATCGATGCATTGAGAAGAAGGAAGATCTCTCTTTTCCGTTCCACGTTCACGAAAGCTTCCCCGAAGCTTAAACCATTCCCCCCATTTCCGCGCGCGCGTTACTTGTAAGAATAAACCAGACAGTAGCTGCTGGCCGCGCCTTCGACCAGATCAACTGAAACGAAATACTGGCCGCTGTTCGTGGGTGAAAATCCAGCGGCGGCTTTTTCGCCTGCGTTATAGTTTTCGGTCGTGACCTGCTTTCCGTTCTCGTCATAAAGGGCGACCGCGATTTTTTTCGCCGGTTCGATCGCGCCGACGGAAAACCAATACTGGTTTCCGGCGTACAAATTCACGGCGATAAGGGCAAGCTCATGCGGCGTGATCGTCCCGCACCAATGACCGTCGCGCATTTTGAATCCATCGTTTGTAAATGCGCCGGCGAGATCGAGCGCGGTTTTGCGCGCTTGCACTTCGCGGTCCGTCTCTGCGCCTGAGAGGCTGGCGGCGAGCAGGAAGATCGACAATAAGATTGGCAAGCGGCGTCTCATCTTGCATCCGTCTTGTTCTGGATTGCCTCCATCACTTTGCCCACCGCTTCGTTCACTTTTCGCACCTCATCGATGCTGGGGGCTTTGCTCGCCGGGAAAGAGACGAGCTTCTCGATGCCGACGAGTTGCTCATTCACATCTTTGACGAGCGGTTCGGCGCGAAGTCCGGGCGAGATGTCGTTGATTTTCGAATGGATGAAGCTGACCAGTGCCGGTTGCCGCAAAACTTTTGCGCTGCGCTCATCATAATTTTGCATGATGGCCGCACTGACCACTTGCGTCCCGCGAATCCAGCCGCCCACGCTGACGAGGATGACCAAGTCCTGGTCGCTGTGCGTTTGCATGGACGATTTCACTTCGTTTTGCGTCGCTTCCAGTTCTTCCTGCAAAACGTCCCATTCGTCGTTCTCGGCAAATTCGTTGATGCTGTTGCCGCGGCTGAGCAGGTTCTCGCTTACCCCGAGCGCTTTGGCGAGTTTGATGATGTCCGAGCCGATGTTTTTGACCTGCTGGCTGTCCTTGGCCTCGACGGCAATGAAGCCGTCAGCGATCAAGCCGCCGAGGTTGAGCGCAATCTGCGCCCGGTTGCGGTAGGTCATCGGGATGGGGCCGCGATATTGGCCTGTCCAATTTGGCTTGCCCGGTTTTTCGAGCGCGGCGAAAAGTTCACCCGGCGTGGGAATACTGATCGACTCGTTCCTGATTGCTTTGGCGAGTTGATCAGGTGGCAAACGGGCTGGCTC
>JBAQJG010000067.1:0-2705 GCA_049300145.1 Chthoniobacterales bacterium
CTTTTTGAACGATAGTGTCTCATTTTGAATAATTTCATGTGTGTTCTGTTTTGAACAGACTCGCCCCTTGGCCATTCGCTATGAAGGCGCCTTCGCAAGATGACTGCGGGAATGCAATGTTGACATCCGCCGAGTGTCGAGCGCAGGCCGACCAGAAACTCGCGCAGGCGGAACACGATGAGCGGCATCGGAAGCGGCTGATTACTGCCGCTGAAGCGTGGCTTTTTCTCGCTAGTCAACTGCGACGAGCCGAGGCAGCCTTCCCGCATGATGAAGTCGGCACCAAAAGACGTTCAAAGGGTCGCATGAAAGCGAAGGACGCAACGTAACCGGGACACTTTTGCGACTGATTTGACTTTTTTTCGTATGATTACGACAAACCAGAGCGTATTTGGGGGACACATGGCAGATGATCTCAATGAATTTGATGATCCTGAGCAATCCTATCGCCGCGGATATGTTCACGGCGCTCGAGAAGTGCTCGCCGCAATAGAGCGGCGATTGCCGGCGGATCAACGCGGCATGATAGAGGGGTGGCTCGAAGGCGATCTATCAAAATGGCGTCTCGAAAATTTGCGGGGAAAGACCGGGCGCAACAAGACCGGACTCACCGGCAACATGGGTCCGCCGCGTCTCTTAATTTTAGATTAGGGCACTACCGGAGCTGGTGCACGTTCTCGACCTTATTTCAGAATCGTGCATAATCTCAATCTGATTGCATGCGCGGAGGTGACAATGGCTAAGATGGGCTTAAGTCCATTGCCGCTGGCCGGGCGCGCGATGGCAGCGGCGGACTGGTTTGATCGATGGATCGGCCCACTCTATCGCCTCCTTGTGCGGCTGTGGCTGGCGGCCGCTCTCGCTGGAGTCTCGCTGGCGCCCGCGATGCTGCCAGCCACTGCGTCGGATGGCGAGGTAACAACCGGCTGCTAGTTCTCGGAAGAGGAGGCCTCGTTATGGCGGAAGGAAACGAGACTAGTGATGTCTGGGGTCGAACAGCGGACATCGACGAGAGCGCGCTGTCCATCATGGCCGAGCGGCTTGAAAGCCGCGCCAAACACCCGTTCTTTCGACGCGTTATTGCAGAATATATCGGCGATCTCGAATTGAAGCGAATCTCAAGTGCGCTGGAAATTGGATGCGGCACAGGCGTAGTATCGCGGGCACTGGCCGTCGCACCCGGGTTTCGCGGGACGATCACGGGTACCGATGTCAGCCCGCATCTGATCGACGCCGGACGTCGGTACGCGGAGATGGAGGGTGTAGAAGGCCGGGTCGCATTCGAGGTCAGTGGCGCCGCCGACCTGCACGCCGAGAACAGCACCTACGACCTCATAATCGCCCACACGCTTTTCAGCCACGCGGCGAATCCGGTCGCGATCTTGGCGGAGTGCGGGCGGGTATTGCGTTCCCGCGGACAGCTTCTAATCTTCGATCGCGACTTTGCATCATCGGCGCTCTCGCTTGAAAAGGAAATCACCGCGAAGATTGATATTGGGGATATCGCTCGTGCCTTCGCTGCGCAGCCCTACATCATCCGTCAATTGCCCAGACTTCTTGCCGATAAGGGCTTTGCGATCGAGTCCCATCGC
This sequence comes from Chthoniobacterales bacterium, assembly GCA_049300145.1. Taxonomy (GTDB): domain Bacteria; phylum Verrucomicrobiota; class Verrucomicrobiia; order Chthoniobacterales; family UBA10450; genus AV133. The sequence continues at coordinate 1,593 of JBAQJG010000067.1, forward strand.
TCTTATGTCATTGCTGATGTCGGTCGCGCCGAATTTTTTTCCGAGCAACTAACAACGTGGCGCCGGTTGCTGCCGGTCTCAGGCGTGATCGGCAAGGGTGCTGCCGATCTCCTCATGAACAGTCTTGAAGCCGCGTCCGCTGCCGGTACCTTGTTCTGGGCAAACAACTTCTACACATTTATCGCCCGTAAGGCTCGCTGAACGTTTTGGCGAACTAGCACCAAAGCGCCGAAATTTGCGGATGAGATTGAGGCCATCCGAGAGCGGGAACACTCCCAGTCGGGCAGCGCGGGGCTCGAATCGATGAAAGGCAACCTGCGGGTCCGGCGCCTGCACAGGGAGTTCGGCGGGCTTCTAGCCCTTGAGAACTTGTAGTAGTTGAGTGGCCTAAGTCTTCCCGTACGCATTCCAAACCTGCACCATTCTGCTCTCGCGGTTATTGAACCTCATCTGCTTGTCCAATTCCGTTTCAAGGCGGAAGTTCGGGACTGCGCGTCGCTCGAACGTATCTAATACTGAGACAAGATGTTCGGCTTGCTCGTATGGCAGTTTGTCTCCAGTCCTGAATGGAACCTTCCTGTCAGCAGTCCAAGTTTGCAGTCCTGTGTCGGCCAGCGAGACGATATCCTGGAGGTCCTTCGAATAGCGAAAGTAGCAAAGCCAACAGTCGAAATCAGGGATAAGGTACGCCTGAATCTGGAAAAATTCGTTTGGTCGAGTCGAGAAAAATAGCGAAAGAAAAAAAGCAAAAATAAACGATGGTATGCGAACGCTCCTACGACCCGCTCAAGGATATCGACGTCCAATGCGGCGCTAAGTTTTTCTAATCTGTTGTGTAGAGCGCGCAGTTCGCCGCAGGCTCAACAAACTTCTTCAACACCCGCGCGGCACGGCCTATCGCGATCATCGTACGGCCAATCAAGAATTTCTCTTGCGCTGCCAAGCCGCCGGTGTTGCCCCTATCGATTGTGCGGTCGGCAACGTGAATGTCATCGTCAGACGCAGCATCCATCAGCGCATTGCGACTCTTGATCGGCATGAGTCTGCTTTCGGTGGGCGGCGCATCATCGCGCCGAAGCCAGCACCGTGAAGTTCGCAAAGCAGGGCTGAAAT
>JBAQJG010000068.1:0-6793 GCA_049300145.1 Chthoniobacterales bacterium
GCCGGCTCGATCACGAAGCCTTTTGAAACAAAACAACCTTTGCTTAGCCCGTGAAAGACGACGAGATCGCGGACGAAATAACCGTTGGGAGAAGATTCAAACATAATTGGAAGAAGAGGAGCGCGGCGTTGTCTCACGCGGGGATTCGGGGCCGAAGCCGGGGCCTTTGAGCCATAGTTCCAAAAGATCGATGTCGTAGCCGGGCGGTTTTCCTTGTCGCAGGGCGAGCGCATAGAGCAGCGCCAGGCCTAACGGAATCAGCGCGGGAACGGCCGCGCTGAGCAGAGGCCATCTCCAGACGCTGAAGAGTAGGAGGAGCGTTATCACTGCGGCGAATGCTCCTCCCGCCACGAACCAAAATAGATTGCCCTCCAAGCCCCACGTCTTGCCAGCGGAGTCGTCTGCGCTGTTCGTTTCAGTAAAGCGCAGTTCGTGTTTGGCGTTGGTGCTGCTGCTCATTGAAACGAGCCAACATCAACGGTGGAACTGTCGAGACCGAATGCGGTGAAGAGCGCCTTTACGATCACCGGCGCTGCGGCAATGATCAGCCCGCCGATGATGGAAAGCTTCCCGGCATCGGTGTCACCGCGCCGGATGGCGAAACCGCCGCCAATAACGCAAACAGTGCCGAAGATGAACCCGATGAGCATAACAATGCCCATCGCCTTGCTCGCGCCCTGGGTGAGGCCGCCAGATGATTGAGCCAAAATAGGAACGAGGTGATTTAGAAGTAGAGCGTTTTTCATGTGCACGATGTTCTACCGCGTTGCGAGATGCATGCTGCTCCAGGACGGGAGCGACTTGGCGACGCGCGGACTGGCAGGCTGCGTTGATGAACGCACTCCCGATTTCATCCGAGCGGCTCGAACATCTGCGACACCTCGAAGCGTACTTGCACGAGCAAATCCGCGGACAGGATCACGTCATTCCGCGCGTCGTCTCCGCGCTTCATCGCGGTGAACTTGGCCTAACGAGCGTTGGGCGTCCGCGTAGCAGTTTTCTTTTGTTGGGTCCAACTGGTGTCGGAAAAACAGAACTGACGATCGCGTTTACGCGTTACCTGTTTGGCGATGACAAACTATTTCGTTTTGACATGTCCGAGTATCAGACGCAGGAAAGTCTCGGCGTTTTGCTCGGCGCTCGTATTGGCGAAGTCGGTCTCCTCGGAATGGCGCGCGCCAAGTCCGCAACCGGCACACTGCTGTTCGACGAAATTGAGAAGGCGCACCCCCGCGTGCTCGATTTGTTCCTGCAAATCCTAGATGCCGCTCGCGTGACGATGGCGAGTGGTGAGACGCTCGACCTCAGCGGCTTCTACATTGTGTTCACGTCAAATATTGCCGCGTCGGAGATTCTCAATCTTCAGCACTCGTCGTTCACGACAATGGAGCGCCATGTGCTCGCAAAGGCGCAGCAGTCGTTGCGGCCGGAACTCTACGCGCGGGTTGCGGAAAAGTTGGTCTTCAATCGTTTGAGTTACGAAGTGCAAATGGAAATCGCGCGGCTTCACATCGGGCGCGAGCTTTCATTCCTGCGCGACAAAGGCTTTCACCTGACGGCAGGCCACGCAGTTGTCTCGTTCCTGATGCAACGTGGATTTCATTCACGATTGGGAGCGCGTCCCTTGCGCGACACGATTGAAAAACATCTGCGCGGCGTCGTCGCCGATGCCATGCTCGTCGAAATGATTTCGCGGAGATTGGAATTCGTTGTGTCTGCAAACGAACTGATCCTGCGGCCGCGTTAGCCGCTTTCGCGGTCAGCTGTCTATGTGATGATCTGCGCACCCGCAGCGGCGCGTCCGGCTTTCCGCATGGGAGCACGGGTGCGGAACGGCCGAGAGCGCAGAGAGGACGGCGCAGATGATCACATCTCTAAAAAAGGGGGGAGCAAAGTCTTTGAGCTTTTGGAGGGAGGAGCCGCGCAGAGCGGAAGGCCGGAAGGAGAAAGCTCAATGTCTTTGCGACAGTGGGCGATTTGCTCTGGAGGCTGAGAGAGAAAACGATTCGTAAAATGCTCGGCGAGTTCGCGCCGGGCAACTCAATCCGCCGTCGGCCTCCGAAGGAGTTAACCCGCCGCTCGGGAGCTTTGGAGCTTCGTTTCGTGACCAAAAAAACTTGCCCGTGACGGCTAAATTTGCTTAAATCAGTGCAGCATTAGGAACGACCGTAGCGAAAGCAATGGTCTGCCAACCGGGTAGGAGAAAACCACGGTGGCTTGGCTGGGAACCGGATTCTCGGCCGATGCGCGGGGAGTAAGTAAATTCCCGAACAAAATCTCCGGGCGAAGGCCGCTGTTCCAAATGTGAGCAGCGGCCTTTTTCGTTCGTTTCTAGTGCGCATCGAAAGAGAAGCGCACCATGAGAAATAACGTCACTGGTATCGAGGAGCGGCAATTCATTACCAAAGAATTCGCCGATACTCTTGCCGGCAAAACGCCAGCACCCTATCTGCGGGTGCACGATCTGGCGCAACAAGCAGTGGTGGCACTCGGCCAATATGATTTAAAGAACGGAAGTAGTCGTGCCGACGTGAATTCCTACGTCGACCGAATGATTCATTTTTGGCGTGAAATATCGCTGGCAGCTCTGCCCCGCGCCGGAAAGGCCATGGATGAATGTTTTGCGCTGTTATTCGAGTCTACTTTCACTCTTGCGCAGGCTGAACCGGCGTGGGCGAGTGATTACTTATCGAATCACCCCGAGTCCACGGAATTGCTGCCGGCTTTGCGGGTCTTCGCCAATCAGGTAAGATCGGCGCCAATTCGCCACTCTGATCTCGTCTGGGCATTCACCCAGATGTATGCGCCGCGCCGGGAAGAAACCACTAAGTGGGAAAATCCAGTGAACGTGGCGTTGGCCGGCCAGGTATGGTTCCGGGCAGCCATTCTCCTAGCGAACACGCCAGACAGTGATTGGTTGTCGACGTTTCACTGCGCGATTAGAAAGTCGGCTGCGGCTAATTGGAATGACAGTGATCGGCTCCACATTCGCTTGATTCGTCAAGCGCCGCTGCGCGCACCGAAGACTTCACAGATGGACCTGATGGCGCATCCAATCTTGCGTATCGCCCGACTGAAGTATCGTGAAGGGAGTATTGAACAAATACAGGTGCTGCGATTCCTGAATGCTCGCTGCATCAAAGAAAGATTCGAGAGCGAAGAAGACTGTTTCGCGAGGGACCTGACCTTGGCGCATTGGGTTCGCGATGCACGCGAGTGGGCCACGAATCTTTTGAATGTCGAACCAGAGGTTTGTGACGCGTTGTGTAACGAATTGGGCGAAACAACAATCGACCGGCTCCGAATCTTTTATCGCGACCAGTTGGGCTCGCACCCTAGCGATGTCGATTCACTGGATGCGACCGCTGCGCTTATGAAATGGGCGACCGAGCAGCGCGGATTCCAAAATTCGCAATATCGTGGCCAGCTGTGGGAGTTCCTCGTGGAAATCGTTGACACTGCGCTTTGGCTTGGATGGCTGTTTCCTGCCGTTCAAAGGCATTGAACCGCAGTAAAAAGGCAAGGACGCGGGCCCGCGTTGCCCTTTTTGAGCCAACTGAGTCTACGTCCCCTCGCGCTCGGACGAATTTAACGATTCAACAGCTCGATTTTCATCTTCCTAAGGAAAGGCGCTGCGCTGCGAAGGCTGGAAGTTTGACGCGCTGAATCTTCCGCTTAGTTTTTTGCACATCGTAAGCGATTCGTCGGAACTCGACTGAATTGAGGGACGGGTTGTAGATCGCGTAACACGCGTCGGGGCAGAGATCGCGCGGCTGTCCGACGGATCCGACGTTGATTAGAATTTTCCCGTCCGTCGGCAATTCGATGCGGCCCTGCTTTCCCAGAGAACAGAATTCGCCGCTCGGGCTGAGGTGCCAAGCACACGGCACGTGGGTGTGTCCGGCGAAGCAGATTCGCCGCGTCTGCGCCTTGAAATGTTTTTGAAGTGCCCGCTCATGCAGAAGGTAAGTCCAGTCCTCAGGCCGATTCAGTGAAGCGTGCACAAATTCACAATCGCCATCGACCATTGTGAGTGGCAGACCAGCCAAGTATTCACGTTCCTCAACTGTCAGTTTCTGCCGAGCGAATTTAATCCCGATCTCAGCCACATCGCGCATGTTACCCAGAGCGTCGTCGCTCGCGGCAAGCGCGTCGTGATTGCCTTTTAACGCTGGGCATCCAAGCGATCGCACCAACTTCAAACATTTCCCCGGGTTCGCTGCATAACCCGCGATGTCGCCCAAACAAACGCGACGCTGAACGCCCAGTGCGACCATATCCGCTAATACGGCTTGCAACGCTTCCAGGTTTGAATGGATGTCGCCGAATACAGCGATGGCGGATTCTGACATGAATCCCGATACGGTTCGCGGCCTCAGGCGTCAATTTCCCAGAGTCTTGTGCGAGGAAATTATGAAACGGCGCTTTGGGGTGGCACGGATGTTGCCGTCCACAAAGGCGCCGTTCACAATCGAAATTCATGAGCGCAAAGGTCCAACTTCAAATCAAGCAGGGCAAAGACGCTGGCAGAATATTCCCCTTTACCGAGCACGACACCTTTGTGTTCGGCCGGATGCCGGACTGTCACGCGTGCATTCCAGACGACGGCCAGGTTTCTCGACATCATTTCATCTTGGAAGCAAACCCGCCGCAAGCGTGCTTGCGCGACCTCGGCAGCCTGAATGGCACATGGGTCAACGGGAAGAAATTCGGATCGCGAGAAAAAGGCGAGACGCCTGAACAGGGAGCGAAACGACGCTACCCCGAAGTTGCGCTCAAAGATGGTGACCGAATCCAAGTAGGCCGGACCGAATTGCAAGTGTCCATCAAGCAACCCAAGGAAGCACCGCGACACCGTGTTGACCCTGCGGTTGGTGATATTTCGTTGCTCTCGCCGGATCAGCTTGCCCGGCTCATCTTCGGCTCGCCTGATCAAGGCGCGCAAAAACCGAAGCTGGAAATTCCTGGCTGCAAGATCGAAGCGGAAATCGGTCGCGGTGGATTCGGCGCAGTGTATCGCGCGCGCCGCACGGGCGATGGAAAGATCGTCGCAATCAAAGTCATGCTCTCACGCGTGGATGCCGACGACGCGGCCGTCGAGAAGTTCAAACGCGAGGTCGCGGTCACGGCGAAGCTCCAGCATCCAAATATTGTTCGTGTCCAAGAGAGCGGCGCTTCGGGAGCAGTGTTCTACTTCGTCATGGAGTTTTGCGACGGCGGCAGTGCGTGGGATCTCATGTTCAAGAATCACGGGCGCCTCTCGCTGGCTCAGGCGAAGCCGATCATCCTCTGTGCGCTCAGCGGTCTTGCCTACGCTCATGAGAAAGGCGTCGTCCATCGCGATCTAAAACCGCAGAATATCCTGGTATCTGAAGGCAAGGCACGCCTATCAGATTTCGGGCTTTCGAAGAGCTTCCAACAGGCAGGGCTTAGCGGGCTGAGCATGACCGGAAGCTTTGCGGGTACTCCCTATTTTATGCCGCAAGAGCAGATCACAAATTTCAAGTACGCAAAGCCCGCATCGGATGTCTGGAGCATGGGCGCAACCATTTACAATATGCTCACGGGCGCATACCCGTATCCATTTATCGAGAAGCGCGACCCAATTGATGTAATTCTTAACGAAGAGGTCGTACCAATTCGCAAACGGGACAAATCGATTCCGAAAAATCTCTGCGCCGCGTTGGACCGCGCCCTCGAAAAGAAAGCAAAGAATCGCTACCAGACGGCGGCTGAAATGCTCGCTGCCACAAACGACGCGCTACGTTGAACGTAGAGGGTGTGAACGAGAACACTTTGCTGCCTATGACGCTGTTCAAATATAAGTCGCCAACCCCTTTCGAGCACATCGCCGACATTTTAATAAACGAACGTCTTTATTGCGCACCCTACGACCAGCTAAATGACCCGTTCGAAGGCATTTTCATGGAATCCATTCAAATGGGTGATCGCAAATTTTTGGTGGAGACTACGCCCGAGGATCTCATCGATCCAGAAGATGCCCTTAAAGCGCGTGTTTGCAGTCTTTCATCCGATGGGTCCAGTTCGTTGTTGTGGTCGCTCTACGCTCAACGTCTTGAAGGCATCTGCTTTGAAGTCGATTGCACCGATCTTCAGCCCGCTCCACACAAAATAAATTACACTCCAGATATTCCACGGTTCGATAAGCCTGGCTTCGCGGCGACAGCGACGTACGGCCTCTTACACAAGAGCAAGGAATGGCAATTCGAACGCGAATATCGCCTAATCGGTGCGAACGAATACATCTCGATCCAAAGCCGACTCCAAAGAGTCATCTTGGGGCCGCGGTGCAACAAAACCATCGAAAGCGCTATCCGGAAATTAGCGCCGCGGGGATGCGATGTTTGCAACGCGAAGTTGGACCGAGATCGCAGAGCCATACTCGCTGTAGGAAAAGCCAACGAATCCTGTCGATGTTTTTCGTTCCTTCGCAATGCCATCCAACGCTTGTTTCGACTTCTGCATCTCAACTGAAAACGAATTAGAAAATGGGTTTACTTGATATATTCCGTAGGCCAAACGCGAAGCCCCAAGGCGCAAGCTTGCCTGCGGGCAAGCAACGGCAAGTAGTCGGGCCAAGCTTGGAAGACTGGCGCCTAGGGCAGACACTGTTGGACGACTTCGTGGTCGAGCGGGTCTTGGGTGAGGGTGGGATGGGGAAGGTATATTTGGTGAAGAGTCAAACCACGGGCATGCGCTTTGCCGTCAAGCGGGCCAAGGGATTGAGCGAGGGTGACCGGCGAAATTTCCTCGCCGAACTGCAAACGTGGGT
>JBAQJG010000069.1:0-2605 GCA_049300145.1 Chthoniobacterales bacterium
TCTCCGAGCTAACGTCGAGCAGAATGTATTGAACGAGTCCGAGAAAAAACAACAACGTGATCGTGCAAAAGGAAATGATCGCGGCAATAATTTGATTTTTCGTCAGAACCGAAGCGAGACAGCCGACCGAGAGGTAAAACATCCCGAGGAGCAAGAGCATTAAATAAGAGCCCCAGTATGCTCCGGCCGAATTCGCCGCCAGTTGATGGGTGATGGTCTGAAAGATCCAGAAATAAATTAGTGTTGGAAGCCAAATGATTAGGTAAAAAACGAGCGCGCCGAAGAATTTCGCCAGAACCACTTGCCAGTCGCGCACCGGCGCAGTCATGAGCGGCTCGATCGTGCCGAGCTTAAACTCCTCCGCGAAGAGGCGCATCGTGATGAGCGGAAAAATCAGGACAAAAGCGAACCAGAAGAAGACCGAATTGAAAAACGCCTCCTCGACCGAATACTGCACGGGGCGCTGGTTCATGAACGAAATCTGGAAATAAAAATCGACCCCGGCTACGAGCAGGAAAAAAACGAGGACGATGTAAGCGATCGGCGAATAAAAATAGCCGGACACTTCGCGCCAAAGCAGGGTGTAAAACTTACGCATGGCGTTCGCTGGGATGGAGGGATGGAGGGAAGGAGTGATGGAGTTCTGAGTCGTCGAGATACGCGGATGGAGCTTCAGATATTCGATTTACCCAGTCTCCAGCATCGCGCTTTTGCTCGAGCTTCTCGACCAGGCGCAGTAACCGATTGTCGACGTCGTAATGAAGCAAATTGAAGTCATTGAAGCGAGCGTAGCTGATTTGTTTCGTTCGTTGCAAACCGATCGCGCGGCTCAACGCTTCGGCCGTCGAGCCGAGTGCAGTATAGAGGAATTGGATATATTCGTTAATCGAGCGCCGCCCGTATCCTTCAGCGATGTTGGATGAAATCGACTGAGTCGCATCGGCAAATTGGCTTCGAAGTTTGAAATCGATTTTGGATTCGATAAAAGAAATCTTCCAGGCTAGCTCAAACAGTTGGATGGCCTTCTGCCAAACGATCAATTTCATATAACCGCGATTCTTGTTCCGCAGCTCTGTCTCGTAATAATCCATTACTCCATCACTCCATCACTCCACTACTCCGTCCGTCACTCCATTCTTACACTTCATCCGGATGGGTGAGCTCGACGAACACGTCTTCAAGCGTGGCGCGACGCTGCGTTAGCTCGCGCACCGTCCAGCGCCGGACGGTTGCCAGTTGAAAAACTTCTTCGCGCACATCGACGCCCGACTCGACCCGCAGCGAAAATACTTTCCAATCACCCTCCGCCTCGGTCGTCACATCGCGCACGCCGGAAATTTTCTTCAGTTCCTCGGCGCCGTTATCATTTCCAACCTTTGCCTCGAGCACGACGCCACCAGCCCGGCGAATTTGGCCGAGCAGGTTTTCCGGCGTATCGCACGCTTCGATTCGCCCCTTATGAATGATAATCACGCGACTGCAGGTCATTTCGACTTCCGGCAAAATGTGGGTCGAAAGCAAAATGGTATGCTGTTTACCGAGGTTTTTGATCAGTTGACGGACCTGGCGGATTTGATTCGGATCGAGACCGATTGTCGGTTCATCGAGAATGAGAAGATCGGGCTCGTGCAAGAGCGCATCGGCCAGACCGACACGTTGCCGATAACCTTTCGAGAGCGTGCCGATTAATTTTTTCTCCACCTCTTTCACACCGCAAAGTTCCTTTACGTCGCCGACGCGCTCTGCGACGCGGCGATGGGGCACACCTTTGAGCGCGGCGCGATAATCGAGATATTCCGTCACGCGCATGTCGTTGTAGAGCGGAACGTTCTCCGGCATGTAACCAAGATGCGCTCGCGCCTGGAGCGATTGTTCGAAAATGTCGAACCCGGCGATGCTGGCGCGCCCGGAAGTTGGCGGCATGAAGCTCGCCAAAATCCGCATCGTAGTTGTCTTGCCCGCGCCGTTCGGCCCGAGGAAACCCATGATCTCGCCTTTGCCCACCTCGAAATTCAAATCCTTGATCGCGGTCTGGCCGGCATAACGTTTCGTTAAGTTTTCGACCTTAATCATTTTGCGATAATTCCATGAGACACTTGAACGGCCAGCGCGTTGCTAATTTTTTTTCTGAGTCAGTGCGCCACCAGCGTCACGGTCTCAACTCGCCGAGCTTGCCCGTCGGCGCGGATAACACCGACGACGAGCTCGACGCTGGTGCCACTCCGCGCAGGCCTAAGAAGATCTTCCACCTGTTTGACCGAATTCACCTCGGACTGGCCCAGGCGATAAATGACCAAACCGCGCTCGAGACCCGCTTGATCCGCCGGACTGTCCGGTTCGACTGCGGTGATGAGAACACCGTGACCTCGCGCATAACCGAGCGCGTCAGTCAATTCCTCGGTCAAATCCTGCAATTGCATTCCAAAGAGCCGCTCGGCGGCCGCCGTTTCATTCGGTACGGGCTCTTTCTTCGATTCGGACTGTTTCTGCGCAACTTTCTTGAATTCAGCGACGCTGTCGCGCACGACTTCCGCCGGAATGGCAAAGCCCAGCCCTTGTGTCGGGATGCCTTGCGGTGTGAACGCCATCTTGGCCGAACTGATGC
>JBAQJG010000070.1:0-4813 GCA_049300145.1 Chthoniobacterales bacterium
CTCGAGACGAGCGCCGGATCGATCGCGCGTCGTCAAAGTCGTTGGGATGATGCTGTGCGTGCCTTCGAGAGAGCCGTTGCGCTTGAGCCACGCGCTGCAAGGAATCTTTTTACTCTCGCGAATACGTATCGTCTAATGCGCCGATACGATCGCTTCGACAGCGTGATGACCAGGTTGCTCGGAGTATTGCCGCCAGATCGCTCAGCGACGTACCGAGCCTTCCGCACTTTCGGTCCGCTGGAGAGTGAAGGGGAACTCGGCCCGCTGCGTGCAGCCTGTCGCAACCGTTACACCCGAGGAGGACGCGAGCGGCTCGATTCGAGACTTGCACAATCTCATCCTTGCGCTGTGGGATCACGATCCCGATTCCGTCTCGCGGATTTCTGCTCGGGCCGCCGAGACCACGCTTGTATTCAACGGCGTGAAGTATCCCAAGAGTTGGTACGAGGGCCTTGCCGCGCGAATGCGTGGCGACAAGAAAGGCGCGCAGGCCGCTTTTGCCGCAGCTCGTCTCGAAGTTGAAAAAGCGGTAGTGGCCGACGCGTCTGATGGCCGTACCTTGAGTTTGCTCGCGATGATCGATGCCGCCCTTGGACGGCAAGACCAGGCTGTCCAGGAGGCTGAACACGCTTGCACTTTGGCGACCTTCGAAAATGCAGCACCAAGCGCAGCGATCGTGCGTTGCAACTTGGCCGTCGTTTACGCGTGGAATGGGCAGCTCGATCTTGCAGTTTCGACACTGGCATCGTTGGTGAACAGACCGGCTGGCAGCAATTTACCGGCGCAGCCGACCTATGGTGATTTTCGGCGGAACCCTTTATGGGATCCGCTGCGAAATGATCCGCGCTTTGCGGCGATCATGAAGCGACTCGCGCCTGTCGCCGTCCACTAAAAGCAAACAACCGCGGATGCCGCGGATTTAGACGGATCACAAAATGCGTCTGAATCCATTCGTACATGCCCTTTACTCGCGGTCCAACCGATTTCGACAATTTTGTGAAATATCCTTCTTCGAATGCTTGAGATAAACAGTATGAAGATAAATTTCTGGTTTGCCGCGCTCAGTCCGTTCGTCAGCGCAGTAGTCGCATTCGCAACTGCAGCCACCATGATGCGCGGATCCCGGTTTAGTTCCAGCAACCGAGCGGGTGCAAGCATTTGGGATGTTTGTTAGATGAAGACTTCGCAACCCGAGTTCATGGCAACGCCGCAGTTCGATTCCGGGCGGTGGAAGTTGCGTCTGGAGCGCGCTCCGAGCTCGACCGATAAGCAATTTACCGGACGTGCAGTTTCGAGCATCGCTGTTGGATTCACAATCCTAAGTCCACTGGTTTGCCTGATCGCGGCGTACCTCTGGGCGCGGGTTGTTGGCTAAGAATAGCCTAGAATCGCACGAATCGCCCGACTGCACTCAAAGCATGCCGAAAGAATTCACATTTTGTGAAATGTCCGTGTTTGAACGCTTGAGAAAATAGCGTGAAGACAGATCGAATCTCCCAAGACTCAGGTTGGGACGTGTCATTCTGGTTTGCCGTCTCGAGTCCGTTGCTCGGCGTTCTGGTGGCCCTCCTCGCCTTGGCAATTTTTTGCCGATGACCAAAATCATGAGCGTAACACCTATCATTCTGGTTTTAATCATCCTGCTGTTCGGCTTCGACTCATCCGTTTCATCCGCGCTACCTGTCGCGCCGTCTCGTGACGCCGAAGCTTCAGCGAAGGAGCAAGCCTCGCGCGAAGGCGGATCCGCGGTGCGGCGATTTTTCGAAATTTTCTGAAATGCCGGCACTTGAAAGCTTGAGAAAGGAATGAACAAAGCAGATCCACAAGATGAAAACGGCTGAAGATTACATCTCCGAGACGAGCCAAAGAGAGTTGGCCTCCGGAATTCTCAAGCAGGCCGCACAGGATTTGCGACGCTTCCATGGCGCGACGAGCGCGATCGAGCGGGAACTTTATCTCGATGCTTATAGCTGGGTCATTTCCGATGATTGCTCCTGGCCGCTTTCGTTCCTGAACGTTTGCCAACTATTGAATCTCGCGCCGGAAAGCCTTCGTCAGGAGCTTTTGACCGATGCGTCACTTGGTTTGTTTAGCTACTTGGCCCGGCGGTGCGGACGCGCTGCGCGTTCGTTTCAATTTTTCCTCAATCGCATTTTCACAACGAGTCGCAACCCAATCGCGGTCGATCCTGTTCCTCTAACTCACGCGCCCCATTAAACATGAAAAAGCATCACCTCAGTTTGATTCAAAAGTTGCGTCGAATTTTGCGGTCAGTTGTTAGGGAGTCCAACTACAGACACGATCCTCTGCTCATCAACAGTCTGGCCGCATTCAATTTCCGTCCGCCACTCATCCTCGAGTTTCCCGGCGAGCAACTCGCGCGGATGAGCAGCTTTTCACAATGAAGGTCACCGCGATGGTTCTTATCAACGGCCTGTGGATGACCGCGCTCAGTTGGGAGTACTGGGTCAAACACTACGGCGAGAAAGGTTACGGCGTGATCGCGGCCAACTGGCCCGGGATGGACGGCGACATCGAGCAACTTCGCCGCGACCCGAGTAGTTTGGCCAAACTTGGACTCACCGAAGTTGTCGATCATTACGAGCAAATCATTTGCGAGCTTGAAACTCCGCCAATCATCATCGGCCATGGGTTCGGCGGCCTCGTAACGCAAATTCTTCTCGATCGCGGATGGGGCGCAGCCGGTGTGGCGATCGCCAGTGCTCCGGTAAAGGGAATTGCTCGGTTGCCGTTGTCGGTATTGAAGCTGGCATTCTCAGTTCTCGGCAAGTCTCACAGCAACAAAACCGCGTCACTGACAGCGGAACAATTTCATCGCGCGTTTGCAAACTCGCTGACGGAAACGGAATCGCTCGACGCCTTCAAACGTTACGTCGTGCCGGCTCCGCATCGGGTGCTGTTGCAAACAGCGTTCGCAAATTTCGCTTCGCACACCGCAGCCACCGTCAACTTTCGGAACGATACACGGGCGCCGCTTCTCCTGTTGGCGGGCGGCAAAGATCGCGTCACGCCGAGCTCACTCATCAAAGCGAACTTCGACCTCTATCGAGAATCGAAAGCCGAAACTGATTACATGCAATACCCCGAGCAAGCGCACTTCACGCTTCTTCAGGACACTAAAGTCGCGGACTACGTGCTCGGTTGGGCGCTCTGTCGCGCCAATGGGTCAAACCTAACCGCACTTCCAAATCATACCGACAGCTGGTCAGTTCAACTCTCAGCCTAACGAAAAGGAGATCTAATATGCCAACTACAACCACCACACCTGCAGCTACAAAAACTACCGCGTCATCAGCAACGGCAAAGGGCGCATCCGCGAACAGGGCTGTCGGTCGCTTGTTCTTTCTCGAAGCAAGTGGCGGCCGGATTCATTCGGCTAATGCCGATGGATCGGACCGAAAAGTCATTGTCAGCGGAGCTCGAATCCCAGATGGCGTCGTCGTCGATCTTGAAGCCGGACACATTTACTGGACCAACATGGGCGTTCCGAACAAAAACGATGGTTCGATCGAGCGCGCTGATCTCGATGGCAAGAATCGCGTAACCACCATTAGCGAAGGCAAGACATTCACGCCAAAGCAACTCCATCTGGAAAAGAAGAGCGGCAAACTTTATTGGTGCGACCGCGAAGGAATGCGCGTGATGCGCGCGAACCTTGATGGTTCGAATATCGAAACCCTGGTCGATACCAGCAAAGGCGACGCGCGTCCTGGTACCGACCTAACCAAATGGTGTGTCGGCATCACCGTTGATCCAGATCGCAGACAAATTTATTGGACGCAAAAAGGACCCGATGATGCGGGTAAGGGCCGCATCTTCCGCGCAAACATCGACATCCCAAAAGGCGAGACGCCGGCTAACCGAACCGACATCGAGGTGTTGTTCGATGGTTTGCCGGAACCGATCGATCTCGAGCTCGATCTGAAGAATCGGTTCCTATATTGGACCGACCGCGGAGATCCGCCGCGCGGAAACACGGTCAATCGCGCGTCGCTGGACGCCGATTTCAGCAAACGTCCGACACCGGACATTTTGCTTACACATTTGATGGAAGGAATCGGGATCGCTCTCGATTTCAAAGGAGGTCGGATGTTTATCACCGATTTAGCCGGCACCGTTTATTCCGCCAAACTCGATGGCACCGAAAAGAAACCACTGCTCGTGGCGCAGGGAAATCTCACCGGCATCGCTTACGCAGAAATACCGAAAGCCGTTGAACCGTTGAATCGTTAAAGCGTTGAACCGTAAAACTTCAAACCAAAACACCCGAAGTAACGTATGAACTCACAGACCGACAGACCCAATCAGCCCGGCTCCTTTGATCCGGTTGGCTTTACCGTCGTGCCTCCGCGACGGTTCGAGGACTTACGAGTCGGCGAGGTGTTCCGCGCCCCGAGCCGCACACTGACGGACGCGCATGCCTCCGCTTTCCAAACGGTTTCGGCTGACAATCACCCGATCCACTACAATGTCGAGTACGCGCGCCGACACGGGCATAGCGCTCCTGTGGTGCATGGATTGCAAGTTTTCGCTTTCACTGCGCCTGGCGCAACCCTATTTCCGCAATACATCGGCGACGTGTTTGTGGCGTTTACGAGTGCCTCGTGCAGGTTCCTGAAGGAAGTGCATGCGGGGGACACGCTCTATCCCCAACTCGAAATCATCAAGCTGAGAACACAGGGAGACACGGGCATCGTAACCACGCGGGCGACGGTGCATAACCAACGAAGCGAGCTCGTGCTCGACGGCGAACACACCTACTCACTGAAAGCTGCGTCCGCGGACGAAAAGG
>JBAQJG010000071.1:0-1573 GCA_049300145.1 Chthoniobacterales bacterium
GCCCTCGATTTACGAAGGATACGGAATGCCGATTACCGAGGCGCAGTACTGCGGGGCTGCAGTGATTCACGGTAATCACGCCTCAATGGTCGAGGCATCTAGCGGCTTCGGATATGCGTTCGATCCAACCAGAGCTGGCATTCGCGAAATGCTTTTGAACTACGCAAGGCACGAGTTACCACTGAGTTGCAGACGAACGAACGACATCGATCGGACGCCGATGCCTGCGGCCCAGATGTTGTGGAACGTGATGTGCGATGCTTACTCGGCCGATAGAGCCGGAAAAAGATCATGATATTTCAGAGTTTTCTGACGCGGTTTTCGCCCTAGGGAGTCTTGTAGGGGTTTGGTAAGCGTGCTCTCTGACAGCCCAACGAACTTGGCTGCGGCGGTCGCGGTGATTTTTCGATCGAACAATTTATGTTCTTGAGGCTGGGCCACCTATATTTGACGGTGGCAATTGGGTTGGTTAGATTCTCGCTGCACGGAGTATTTGCATGGACACCATGAAGAATTTTGCGCGGAAAGCGCTAGACACCATCGACCCAAACCATTGGCTCCTAAATCTTCGCGACGACTATTTCAAAGATCCATGGTTGCGCCGCGTTAGAAACCTGGTTCACGTCGGCGCCAACGCGGGATTGGAATGCGCCAAATACGCAAGGCACGATCTCGGCGTACTGTGGATCGAACCCATCCCCTCCGTTTTTGACGAACTCAAGATCAACATCAGTCCTTATCCGAAGCAGGTTGCCTATAGGGCGCTTGTGACAGATCGATCTGGCGATGTCGTAACCTTTAACCTTGCCTCGAACGGCGGCGAATCCTCTTCTATTTTCGAATTTGGGGATCACAAAGAGGTCTGGCCCGAAGTCGAATTTACCGGACGCATCGAGATAGTTTCTCAAAGCTTGGATGATATTCTGGCGCCTGATCCCCATCGGTACGATGCGCTAGTAATGGACACTCAAGGTTCGGAGCTGCTTATTCTTAAGGGCGCCGGAGTTGCGCTATCCGGTTTCAAATATATCAAGACAGAGGCGGCGACATTCGAGATGTATAAAGGCGCTCCTTGGGAAGCCGACCTCGTTTCATTCCTGAAACCGCGCGGCTTTCATCTCTCGCGGCGAGACGTTTTTGCAAAGACCCCAGACGGCAATGGCGAGGTCTCTGATCTGCTCTTTGAGCGATCAGACTAGAGAACAGGGCCGATCGGAGGGATGGCGCGAGTGTAGGCCTTTGTCGAGGAGCGTAAATGAATTTGGCTCTTGACTAAG
The DNA here is from genome assembly GCA_049300145.1 of Chthoniobacterales bacterium. Taxonomy (GTDB): domain Bacteria; phylum Verrucomicrobiota; class Verrucomicrobiia; order Chthoniobacterales; family UBA10450; genus AV133. The sequence continues at coordinate 1,278 of JBAQJG010000071.1, forward strand.
AAGCTCCGGCGCTTGCGGCTCCGCACGGCTTCCGGGACGCGATGCAGGCCACAGCGAATATCCAGGAACTAGACCACGGGCGTCTTCTAGAATACCCTAGGCATCATAGGCAAGACCGGTTGCTCGCGATCAAGTGCCTGGATTTGGCTTTTCTCATCGATGCTGACGACAAGGGCTCGGTTCGGTGGAGACATGTAAAGGCCGACGATATCGCGTACCTTGTCGACGAACAGCGGATCGCTCGACAACTTGAATGTCTGGCTACGGTGTGGCTGCAAGCCGAACGCCGCCCACAT
>JBAQJG010000072.1:0-4474 GCA_049300145.1 Chthoniobacterales bacterium
GGAGTATGTTGCGGAGAAAGCGAAGGGGACAACCCCGCAAAAGCTCGCTCTCTACGTTCAAGGACTCCAACGAATGGACCACCCCACTGTCTGGAGGGAAATTCAGCGACAGTGTAACCGCATTCCGAATCTTTCACCTCTCTTCCAACAAGCGCCGGAAGCACTAGCTTGGTAGGCGCGGATTTAACGGGCGGCGTAATCTGAGGCGTCATAATTATCGATTTACGCACCCCATTACGCATAGACCAACAGATCGATTTCTCCGGAATTGAATTTCGAAGAAAGTTGAGAATTGATAGTTGAGAGTTGAGAGCGGGGAATTCGAAGGCGTGGGACAGACGGCGTAACAAAAGAGTGGCGGATGATCGGCATTAGTTTTGCTTTTTGGCTGCCGTGGTAAATCTGCCCCGCCCGCTCGATGGAGGCGTGACGCGTCCCGCGCGGACTGATACCGTTCGCGAAATGGAAGCGGTCGATTGGGCATCCCTCAGCGACCAGGATCTTCTCGAACGCCGCATCTCTAAGCTCGGCTTGCGGCTCGAGGACACGACAGTCGAACCGCTCATCCGGCAGCTCTACGATGAGCTTTCGGCCCACGGACTGCTGTTTCATCCGCCGTGTCACATCGGAGATGAATGGTTCGTGCCTATCGGTATCCCGGCGATCTTCGTGCCGTTTTTTCTCGTGCACGACCGGCTGCGCGCGTTGGAGCGGGCGATGATGCTCGAGGTTGAGGGAGGAACAAAAGAGTGGTTTATGCAATTGATGCGGCACGAGGCGGCTCACGCCTACAGCTACGCCTATCAGCTTCAACGAAAGAAGAAATGGCAGCGGACTTTCGGGCACACGTCGCGCGAGGAGACGCCGAATACTTACCGGCCGCGCCCGTTCAGCCGCAGTTACGTCGCGCATCTCGACGATTGGTACGCGCAGGCGCATCCGGATGAAGATTTCGCGGAAACCTTCGCGGTCTGGCTCACACCGGGACTCGACTGGCGCAAGCGTTACGCGGGCTGGAAGGCGCTGAAAAAACTCGAATACGTGGACGAGCTGATGCGCTCGCTGGCGGGAAAGCCACCGGTGCATGCACCGAAGTATCGCGTTGCCGACTACGATTGTCTGAATCTCAAGCTCAAGACTTATTACGCGCGCAAACGGAAGCTCTACGAAGATACGTATCCGGATTTTTACGACGCCGATCTGCGGCAACTCTTTGCCGCGCCAGCTGGGTTGAGAGCGAGCAGTTATCTGCGCCTGCGGCGACGGCGGCTGATGAACTCGGTGTGCCAGTGGACGAATGAGAGAAAGTTCCGGGTGAACAAACTCCTTGCGCGGCTCATCGAACGCTGCGACCAGCTCGGGCTCCACGTGCTCAACGACGATCCGCAGCAGGATTTTCGCGTCTCCGCTTTCATCACGACGCTGGTGATGAATTATCTCTTCACCGGCAAGTTCAAACGCACCAAGTAGCGTGAAAAAGAAACTAAAGGTCCTCGTCCTTTTCGACGGCATCAGTCCCACGAAGATCGATCAGGACTTAAGCAAGGAGATGAAGACGGAGGATTGGAAAACCGAGGCGAACGTCATGGCCGCGCTCGGCACGCTCGGCTATACGGCGGAACATCTCGCCATCTTTGATGATCTCGATCTGGTGCGGCAAAAACTAGAGAACTTCGCGCCCGATGTTCTTTTCAACCTGGTCGAACAGTTCAAGAATAACCCCGGGTTCGACCAGAACATCGTTTCATTGCTCGAAATGCAGGGCGTGCCCTTTACCGGCTGCGGCGCGACCGGTCTCACCCTTTGCAAGCACAAGGGCATCTCAAAAAAAATCCTCAGCTATCATCGCATCCACACGCCGAACTTCGTGGTCATCTCGCGCGGCCAGCGCGTCGCACGGCCCAAGCAGCTCAAGTTCCCTATCCTGATAAAGCCGGTGAAAGAAGAGGCGTCGTACGGCATTTCGCAAGCGTCGTTCGTCGAGACCGACGAGGAGTTCCGCGAGCGCGTGGCCTTTATTCACGAGAAACACGACGCCGACGTGATCGCCGAGGAATACATCGCGGGCCGTGAACTCTACGTGAGCCTGATGGGCAATCTACGGTTAAGCGTCTTTCCGATCCGCGAACTGATCTTCCGCGAAGTGCCTCCGGACGAGCCGAAGATTGCGACCTATCGCGCGAAGTGGGACGAGGAATATCGCAAACGCTGGGGCTTACAGAATCGGTTCGCCCAAGGGCTCGACCCGGCGCTCGTCGCCCACATCGAGCAGACGTGCAAACGCATCTATCGCCTGCTTACGATCGACGGCTACGCGCGCATCGACCTGCGGCTAACGGCAGCCAACGAGATCTATTTCATCGAGGCGAACCCAAATCCCCATCTCGCGGCGGACGAGGACTTCGCGCTCTCGGCGGAAAAGGCGGGCCTGCCGTATCCGCAATTGGTCGACCGGATCATCCGGCACGGGATGAAGACGGTTCGGGGTTGAGAAAAGCAACGTTCAACATCCAACACCCAACGTCCAACGCCGGGGAAGGTTAAAGATCTTTCAATAATTTGCGGATCGTGTCGTGATCTCCAGCGGCGAAAAATGTCAGGCGGCCGCGGTCCGCGCGAAAAACGAGCCGGATGGCGAGACTCCCGCGGCACTCGAAATAGTTTCGCTTCAATCGACGAATGCCCAGCCCAGAATGAAGGTGCGGTTTGCCAAATCCGTCGCGGACTGCATCGACAGCTCGCGCCACTTCGCGCCGGCGCAACTTCGGCAGTTTCCGAACATCCCGCCGAAAAGATTCTGAAAGATCAATCTGCAAGATCAGCCTCGAGATTGCCGCTGTATCTCTTGATCTTGCCAGTTTTCCGTTCCCGATTGATTTGCCGGTCCGCGCGCTTCACAAAGCGGTCCAGTTCGTGTTCAGTGACACCGTACTCGCGAAGCGCATAATCATCGGAGTGAACGTTGACGGGGCGAAGAGCGATTACCTTGTCGCCATGTAGGATTCCAATGTCCTCGCCGTTCGCGGCCCGCCTGAGAAGCGAGGAAAGGTTGACCCGCGCCTGGGTAGGAGAAAGTGTGGTCATGCGTCGATATTACGACGATATAGCGAGCAACTCAAGTGCGGGGTGGCGCTCACACTCATATCAAATATGAAGTTCGTCTCGGCAAGCTGCCCAGACCAGCAGGCTGGCAGCCTGCGCTCCCCGGAAAATTCCAAACTCGCAATTCCGGGCTGCTGATTTAATTCTGGTGTGATGCAGGATGCGCTCACTCCGATGATGCAGCAGTATCAGCGGCTGCGGAAAAGCATTCCACCCGATACGCTTTTGCTTTTTCGGTTGGGAGATTTTTACGAGCTGTTTTTCGAGGACGCTAAGGAAGCGTCGGCGCTCCTCAATGTAGCGCTGACCAAGCGGAACGAGGTGCCGATGTGCGGTGTGCCGCATCACGCGGCGCAAAGTTATATTGCCAAGTTGGTCAAAGCTGGCCGGCGCGTCGCCATCTGCGATCAGACTAGTGAGCCACAACCGGGCAAAATTGTTTCGCGCGACATCACCCAAATCATCAGCGCGGGAACGATCAGCGAGCTCGACCTGCTGGAATTGAAACGGGCGAATTACCTGGGCGCGGTCTATATCGACAACAACACTTACGGTTTCGCCTATGCCGATCTGACGACCGGCGAGTTTCGATTAACGCAAGTTGAAGATCGGCAATCACTCGTGGACGAACTCGCACGGATCTCGCCGTCGGAGCTGTTGATCAGCGCCGAGCAGAAAGAGCAACTCGGCGAAATCGATCACGCCCTCGAGTACGACAGTTACGCATTTCTGCCGGAGCACGCTAGCTTCACGTTGTGCGAACATTTTAAAGTCAAATCGCTCGATGGCTTTGGTTGCACGCATATGCCGCAGGCGATCGCCGCCGGGGGCGCGATCGTTCATTACCTGAAGCATCAGCTCCGGCGAAAGATCGATCATCTTAGCTCGCTCCGCTGTGATGCACCCAGCGATTACGTTCTTCTCGATGCGGCCACGCAAACCAATCTTGAACTGGTCGAATCCCGCAACGTCCGGGACACGAGTCTCCTCGCGGTGCTCGACCGAACGGTTACACCGATGGGCGCACGCAAGCTGCGGGCCTGGATTTTGCAACCCCTGCGCGACCTTACCCAACTCGAATGCCGGCAACAGATGATCGCCGATCTTTTGCAGGAGCCGGATCTGCTCGCAGCGATTCGGAGCGAACTGAAATCGATTCGTGACATCGAACGCGCGGTTGGCCGTTTGAGCCAGGCCTCAGGCAACGCCCGCGATCTTGTCGCGTTGAAAACGTCGTTGCAACAAATCCCGAAGCTGAAGGTGGAATTACAAGGATTAATCGAGCGGAGCGAATTTGGCACAGGTAGGGATGGGTCTCCGAGCCGTCCGTTGAATTCGTCGGACGCTTTGGAGAAACGTCCCTACCTGAGAT
>JBAQJG010000073.1:0-7230 GCA_049300145.1 Chthoniobacterales bacterium
CCCACCCGGAGATCGACATGCGGCGCGATGAACCATTTTTCTGTTAAAAAATGGTCAACCGGTTTGGGATCAAAGATTGTGTTGGGATTTCCCGTGTCGCTGAGGGAATAGACAAACAAGCTTCCGATCCGTAATTGTTCGTTAGGCGACCAGCCAACGTCCGCGATCCCGGAGCTGTTGCGATAATTGTTGTTTGGCCGCGCATTGTCAGTGTCGAGCCGGCTGGCGCCGATGGAATAATCGAATTCGCCAAGCTTGCCGTCGCTCTCGAGCGATTCACGAAAAGTATCGTACGATCCGCCATCTGAACTGAAAGTAAATCCCGGTTTACCGCTTCCTTGCTTGGTGAAAATTTGCACAACGCCAGCCAGAGCTCGCGGCCCATATACGGTACTTTGCGGACCACGCGCGACTTCAATTCGGTCGATGTCGTCCGTTGTGAGGTTCGCGAAGTCAAACTGGCCGGCTAACCCTTGATTAATCGGAATACCGTCAAGGAGGACTTGCATGTCTTCGCTCGGCAAACCGCGCATGAAAACGGAAGTGAGCTGACCGGGCGTACCGGTTTGGACAACATCGAGTCCTGGAACCTCACGAAGCGCGTCGCTCACGCGCTCGATTTGCTTTTGCTCGAGATCGTCCGACGAAATCACGCTCACGCTGGTCGGCGATCGATCGAGCGGAATGTCGGTTCGCGTGGCCGAGACAATTACCGGTCCCGCTTCCGCTTCTTCCTGATCGGTCAGCGCCGATCTTACGGCATCTTGCGCGCGCATGGCAGATGCGGCGCTAAATAAGCTGAATAAAACAAAACATAATGGGCGATTTCTCATAACAAGTTTCCTCCAACTCCGAGAGTCGGACTTGTTTGCCCCGCCACTTCTAAGACCCTGTCAGTCTGTCGAAGTTTGAATGGCCCTCGAACCATTCGCATTTCAAGAACGCATCAAAGTCCTTGAAGTGGCGGGGCGCACCGCCCAGCTCTCATTCCTCTTTTTGCGAAGAAGTTTTTTCGCCGGTCCTGCTTCTGTAGCGGCGCTCTGTGAGCGTCGCATTATTCTGTCCAATGAATGGCGACGGTCATAGACCGCTACAGCAGAACGGACGAATGAGGTGGACCGGACAAATATTCTGGCTCCTGGCGTATGATGCCTGTGCGGCACCCACCTTCTTCCCGCCTTCACCCCCGAAAGCTTTCGGGGATTGGCCCTTGGGAAGTCGTATCCAGTTACAGCAGCGCAACTGCTCCCGATTCACACGGGATTTCTCGCGCCGATCCACTTTTCCAAACTGACAAAGAACTAGATCGATAAGTAGCGGCTTGCGCTTGGCTGCTCAAGATTTATTTATCAGGCGCGGATTATCAACCTGTGTCCACGTCCGATTCTGCTCTCAACCTGGTGGTGACCGGCGGCGCCGGTTTCATCGGCTCGAATCTTGTTCTCGCGTTGCAGGAGAAATTTCCAGACGCGCGCCTGACGGTGATCGATGATTTTCGCTCCGGCGATTTCAAGAACCTCGTTGGTTATCGTGGCGATTTCGTCGCGCAAAATTTGGCGACGCTCGATTGGCAGGACCAATTCGGCAGGGAAAAGTTCGATGCGATCTTTCATTTGGCGTCGATCACTGACACGACGTTGCACGATCAATTCATCCAAGTGCACGACAACGTGGAAAGTTTCCGGCGTCTCTTGAATTTTGCACGGCCAACAAAAATTCGAATCATCTACGCCTCGTCCGCGTCGATCTATGGGCCGGCGAGCGAAGCCAGTGCCGAATCAAACGGCGCCGCGCCGGCAAACATTTACGCGTTCTCCAAGACGATCATGGACAACATCGCGATACGCGAGGCGAAGGAGTCGCCCGATTGGACCATCATCGGGCTGCGCTACTTCAACGTTTATGGGCCGCGCGAAGCGCACAAAGGCGTGCCCTCGAGCATGGTTTATCATCTCGCGCAGCAGATGAAGGCAGGACAGCGCCCGCGCATTTTCAAGCACGGCGAGCAGAAGCGCGATTTCGTTTACGTGAAGGATGTCGTAGAAGGAAGCATTCTCGCGCTCGAGCCGCGGGAAAGCGGGATTTATAATTTGGGCTGCGGCCAGGCAAGGTCATTTAATGAACTGGTCGATATTCTAAATAAATGCCTCGGCACAAAATTCGTGGCCGATTACATCGACAATCCACACGCGCATTATCAAAACTTCACGGAGGCGGATCTGGATAAGGTTCGGAACGCGCTCGGTTATCAACCTCAATTTCCCCTCGAAGCGGGCGTGAAAGATTATATGGATTGGCTGTATCCGGAAAACGCAAAATGACTCGAAGAACGGAATACAGCCATCTTGGCTCTCCTGGCAGACAGGCGTCATCGCCTGTCGATTCCTTCTGCGAACGACGCAAACAGGCGAGACGCCCGTTTGCCATGACAGGCTGGAAGCCTGTCTTCCAATGACATTATGAAACCGAAAAAATCCGATCTTCTTGTCGAAGTCATCGAGCACATCGACATCAAGGAGCACAACGTCGCGCCGCTGGTCGAAGCAATGAGCAAAATGGCGTTCTCGGCCCGCGATCTTGGCCGCGCCGCGCAAATTTATGAAACGATGCTGCGCGATGAAGTTTGCGCGATCATTCTCTGTTTGGCCGGCTCGCTTTTTTCCGCCGGTTTGAAAAATGTGATTGTCGATCTTGTCCGGCACCACATGGTGGACGCAATCGTTTCCACCGGCGCCATCATTGTCGATCAAGATTTTTTCGAAGCGCTTGGCTTCAAACATTACAAGGGCGAAATCAACACGGACGACGATGTGCTGCGCCGCCTCGCCATTGATCGCATTTACGATACTTACATCGACGAAGACCAGTTACGGGTTTGCGACGCGACCTGCGCCGAGATCGCGGATAAACTTGAGCCGCGTCCGTACTCATCGCGCGAATTCATTCGCGAAATGGGACGGCATTTGAAGGACAACGCGAAGAATCGCGATTCGGTGGTGCTCGCGGCTTTTGAGAAAAATGTGCCGATTTTTTGTCCGGCCTTTAGCGATTGCAGTGCCGGGTTCGGACTAATTCATCATCAATGGCATCATCCAAATCGACACGTCAGCATCGATTCGGCGAAAGACTTCCTCGAGCTGACTAAGATCAAGATCGAATCGAAGCAGAGCGGCCTCCTCATGATCGGTGGTGGCGTCCCGAAGAATTTCGCACAGGACACGGTGGTGGCCGGCGATTATCTCGGGTTCGACGTGGGTATGCACAAATACGCCGTGCAAATCACGGTCTCAGACGTGCGTGACGGCGCACTCAGCAGTTCGACCTTAAAAGAAGCGAACTCGTGGGGAAAAGTCGATCAAGGCGCGGAACAGATGGTTTTCGCAGAGGCGACGCTCGCCCTTCCGCTCATCGCGGGGTACGCTTATCACAAGGGCGCGTGGAAAGATCGCACGGCCCGAAGGTACGCGGAATTTCTGGACAAGCCCGCTGCCGTGTCATCCTGAGCGCCGCGAAGGATCTCGCAGAGACTCCTTGGTCGTCCGCGAGAATAAGCGTGATCTATTTTGCGTGGGCAAGGCCCCTCGCTCTGCTCGGGATGACCCGCGAGGCTACGACTCGGCCAAATCGTGGAACGATTCCTCCGGCAGTTGGAATTCGTGCCAGTCGGGATCGATCCGGGCGCCGAGACGTTCATAGAACTGGATGCCGAGCTCATTCCATTTCGCGACATACCATTTGATCATGCCGCAACCAGCCCGCTCGGCCTCTCTCGCGATTTCTTTCATCAAGAGTTTGCCGGCGCCTTTGCCTCGGGGTGGGTCGGCCACGTAGAGCTCTTTGATAACGAGATTCGGTTTGGCTCGGTAAGTAAAAGGAACAAAATAATAAACGAGAAACCCCACCAGTGCGCCATTTCCTTCGGCTACGAGACAGTGGAAATCAGGCGGCGAACGGCGGAATCCTTGTTCGAGCAGAACTTCCTCGGTAACGGCGAAGGCGTTTTCGTATTTTTCAAACCGCGCCAGCTCGCGCATCAGCGGAAGCAGATCGGGAACATCCGCTTCCACCGCTTTTCTAATCAGCGGCCGTGTCATCCTGAGCGGAAGCGAGGGATCTCATAAAAGCGCTTTAAGCAATCTGGAAATGACAGATTAACCTTCCCAGAAAAATTTTGTCGGCCGATTGATTTCCGCCGGCAAACTTTTGTGCACCGGACAATTGAGCGCGGCTTGTTCGAGCACTTCGCGCTGCGAGCAATCTGCCGGCAGAGGAATGTGAACTTCAGACGGTAATCCGACAATTCGACGCGGCGCGTCCTTCGACATCTCTTTCTGGACCGAGACAGTCATTCCTCGCAAATCGAGGCCGAGTTCCTCCGCCTTCATGCCCATGATCGTGCTCATGCACGTGCCGAGCGCGGTCGCGACTAGATCGGTCGGCGAAAATGCTTCGCCTTTGCCCTTGTTATCAGTGGGCGCGTCCGTGGCGATTTTCGATTGCGAGGGACCGTGCGTGGCGTCGCAATGCAAATTGCCGGTATACTTAATGGAAACTTTAACCACGTCTGTTCCTCATTCGCGCTCCACCGTTCGTCTCAACTACAGATTAACACAGATTCTCACAGATTTAGAAAACAGAAAAATCCGTGTTTCACCTGTCTAATCTGTGGCGATTGGTTTTTCCTGAACCTTGTCTGCGTGCCGGGCGAATTCGTCGCGAAAAACGCGCGTAAGATCGACGTCGTGCAGGATAATCATGTCGGTGTCGTGCTTTTTGTGATCGTCGTTCTGCCAGCCTTCGTTCCACCAGCAGAAACCGATGATGGCTGGCCAGCGATTTGAGAAAAGATCCTCAAGGGCGCCGTGCGTCCACCGAACAACATCGACATGCCGGTTATGCAAGTCACAGCCAAACTCGGCGACAATCATTGGCTTATGAGGCGCAAGACTCGTTAGGCGCGAATATGCCTCGTCGATCTTAAAGCGAAAACTTTCCGTTCCTTCATTCATCATCGGTGTTGTCGGTCCGTAGGCGCTCAATGCGACCCAGTCGCAATAATTTTCGCCGGGAAAATAATTTTCGAAAGCATTCCATTTCGCTTCCGGCTCGTCGTCCCAATTAATGTGCCAGACCCATTGCAAATTGTCTGCGCCTTCCGTGCGCATGAGATCGACAATGTGCTTGTAAACCGCGATGTAACGCTTTGGTCCTTCCTTTGCGCCGCCATTCCATTTTCCGTTCCAACTAAACCAATCGCCGTTCGGCTCTGTCCCCCACTCCATCAAAATCGGCGATCCAAATGCTTTTGCGTCGCGCGCCCACGCGCGAAGATCGACATCGAAATCGCCGGCGATGATTTTCTGAAGCGAAAACCTTTTCTCGGCGTGTTTTTGATCGACATTGGAGCGAAGCATCAAGCGCACGTACGGGACTTTACCGACATCGCGAATCCAGCCACACATCGCGGCCGGAAACTTTCGCGATTCAAACCAATTGTCGGAGAAAAAAATCCACGCGCTCTGCTTGCCAACAGCTTGTTCGTAACGCGCGACATCTTGCGGCGTCACGTCGTGCTCCGTCGGATCGTGCGTATCGGTGCCGACGCCACCCCAATAAAATCCGTGATAGAGTCTTCCCTGTGGCGGCCGATAAACATGTGGTGTTTTCCCGGAAATAGCCGGGATCGACAAAGCACCGAGCAGAGATAGATAGAAGAATTTCTTCACGCGATTGACTGTAGCGGCGGTCTGCGACCGTCGCATCACGAGAAAGATGAACGGCCCCGTCGCTTGGGGTCTTACGCGCCTCAGAGACGGGCGGCGACAGCATCGCTTGCGGCGAGTCCGTTTCGCATTAGCCTGACATATGCACAAAAATGTTACGGGCAAAGATCTAACGAGGGAAGCGCCGCGCAGTCCGCGCATTCGCGTTGGTGGTTACGCGATTCTGGGACGCACAATCGACAAATGTCGTGCGCTCGTCGCCGGCAACATCGGCGATTACCATTTCGATTGTCCCCTGGACAATATGCTTTTTGGATTCAAAGGAGTGAAGGGGGACGATTTCAAAGCCCAGATTGAGAAAGGCGCAAGCGACCAGCAGATGGCGGAATGGCTGGACCAAAACGGCGAGAAGAAAACGCCGGAAGAAATCAAACGCTGGGGTGACGAAGTCGAGGCGACCGACCCATACAACAATCCGGAACGGCGCGATTGGTTCACCGAACAAGTCAAACCGCTCGGGCTCGACCCGGCGAAGACGACGTTGTTCGACTGGTTGGAAGTTGACGACAAAGCGTGTCACGCAAAGGCCGCGTGATTAATCCTTACGGGGCGCCTCTTCCGCGCGCCCAATCTGCGCTCATGAAACATCTGGTTGCTCTTGCCCTGCTACTTTGCGGAGTCATCAGCGCAGCGGAGCCGACGACGACGATTCCCCTCCGCGATTTTTTCAAAAATCCGGTTAGCCGCGGTTATCTGCTTTCGCCGGACGGCAAAACGCTTTCCTACCTCGCGCCGTGGGAAACGCGGATGAATGTCTGGATTCGTCCGACGAGCGGTGGCGAAGCGAAGCGGATCACTTCCGACAAGGATCGCGATATCCGCAATTATCTTTGGAAGGGCAACCAGTTCATCGTCTACGCGCAGGACAACAAAGGCGACGAGAATTTTCATCTCATGCGGGTGGACGTGAAAAGCGGCGAAGTGAAGGACCTGACGCCATTTCCAAAAGTGCGCGCAGAGCTGGTGGATGATCTGGAAGACATCTCCGAAAATGAAATCGTCATTACTCTGAACAAACGGAATGCAGAACTTTTCGATGCTTATCGGTTGAACGTGGCGACGAGCGACTTGAAAATGGTCGCGGAAAATCCCGGCCACGTCGATCACTGGGTGACCGATCATAAAGGCCGGATTCTCGCTGCCACCGAATCCGACGGTGTGAACGCGACGCTGCTAACGCGCGCCGATGAAAATTCACCCTTCAAGAAAGTCTTGAGCACAAATTTTCGCGAGCGCGTGACACCGGAGTTCTACACATTCGACAACAAGGAAATTTATGCAGCCTCAAACATTGGCCGTGACAAAGAGGCGATCGTAAAGATCGATCCGGCGACGGCCAAGGAAACTGGAATGATCTACGAAAATCCGGAAGTGGACGTTGATGCGCTGGCTTTTTCGAAGAAGCGAAAGGTCCTGACCGACGCGGAATACACGACCTGGCATGAAG
>JBAQJG010000074.1:0-6465 GCA_049300145.1 Chthoniobacterales bacterium
ATCCGAAAGCCGGAATAAACTGAAATGTATCCCGAAGGTCTAACTCAAAAAAATGAAGCGGATCCTCGTGTCGCGGATCGATCAAAACGGGATTTCCGAGAGGTGGTTGAGTAGCTGTCGCGATCCATTGCCGAGTGATTTGGGTCATTGCGCCAGTAACGGGATCGAAAACAGCGAACTTGTTGTTTTTAGGACCATTGCACGGACCACAAGCGTACAAGTAATTTTCCCAAACGAACACTTCGCCAGGGTAGATGTGTTTGGGCTTGATATGCTCCACCTCATCCGCGGCAGAATCTTCACAATAACAACACCGTTGCGCCCCCGAGCACATTTGCGAGAGCACCGCTCGAACAATTTTAAACGCCTTGTCCTCTTTCCTGTTCCTCTGTGAAAATAATGCCCTTGCTACAGCTACTTGCGCACTATGCGAATCAGCTTGATCAACTTGAGCCTGAAGATTCCCCAACTGGATCGAAGTCTCTTCCGGAAGTTCGATTACCGGCAATTGAATCATGCCCAAACATCAGACCTCACCGGCTGATGGAAGTGTTGCACGAAGCTTCTGTTGTTCCTCGCGTTCCTCGGGCGAAAGCCCTGTATACACTTCCTTCTGATTCAATTCGGCAAGGCGCGAAGACATGTACAGCGATCGCTCCGATCGCGCCACATTGGGGCCAAACATCTCGGTTCCGTATGCGTCAAGAACATTGCCGTACAGCAGCCGGTCCAATTCCTTTCCATTCACCATCCCCGCTTTTTGATCGGTTCCTGGTGTCGGCAGCCGAAATACACTGCCCACGTCGGCCGCTTGGCAAACTAATGGACTATGCGTTGTGACGATAAATTGCATATTTGGAAAGTGTGTTCGGAACCACAATCCAACGCGGCGTTGCCACGTTGGATGTAAATGGGCATCAACTTCATCTATCAAAACAACCCCGGGAACAAGAATGCGTGTCGGATCATTAGGGTCGAAGACGCGCTGTTGATTGAATTCGCTCGTCATTTGGCGAATAAGTTCAAACGTCATGCTGAGAATGGCGCGAAAGCCGTCACTCATCTCTTCTACGTCTACTTTGCAGCCTTTGGGATCCACAAACACGACTTCCTTCGAGTTGATATCGTGAATCCTGCAATCATGGGGCAAAAAACCGGAATCGTTGATAAATCGCGTGACTGACTCAAGTAAGCTGTGCTCCGGCTTTTCTTCCAATTCTTTAAACTTTAACTCTTGTAGCCAAACCAAACATTCACTAAGTGCGACATTCTCCCCGAAGACGGAAAGATGGCGGGCAAGTCGAGGATGCGAATAAAACATTTTCTCAGTATCCTTATCTCCTCCCGTAAATCTTCGAAAAGGGCCGTAGGCCGCAGAAAACCACCCAGACTTTCCACTCCACAAAGTACGAAATGGGTTTCTAGTTTTTGGTTTCGTTAGGCTGACCGCTCCGTCCGTCGCTCTAAAAAAAGACAATGACGTACCAATATAATATTTTCTTAATTGCCTCCCTTTTCCCTCCCAATGGTCATATGTTTTATCCTCATCGACATTTAGGTGGATGTAGCCGTTACGCGCATCCTTCTGGAGCCAATCGCTCCAATCTTGCCGAAGAGCTGGTGCTTCAGAAGGTCCCACTAGTGTTAATGCAATTGACCTGAGAACCGACGACTTTCCTGAACCGTTGTCTCCGATAATTACGTGCCAGCCAGCCGATTTAACGGAGGGAGGGAGTCGCCAATCCATGTCCGTAATCGTCCGGATCGCGTGGATTCGAAAAGTGCGAATGTTCATCAATACCTCCGCAGTAACTTGCTAACTCGTATCGAGATAATTGTCGAATAGAGGACGTCTCTGTCGGAATTTGACAGAAGGTCCGCTAGCTTTGCGAAGATCCAAAAATTCTGAACGATCGATTAGACAAATTCTCGGATCAGCGGCGCCTATTAAATTGAATCCAACCCGCGGCGGTTGGCGCATCTCAATCCTGTTATTCATGATGACTGACCGTCGTTTCGCTCTTCGGCAGTTGCTCAAGTCGCCCGGGCTTACTTTGCTCACGCTGATCAAGGTGGCGGTCCAAGCTGGACTGGCAGTGGGATTCGGTTCAGCACCGCGATGACGACTTAGGCAAGGCGGCGGTCGTATTCTCGTGAGACACGCGTCAGGACCGACGAGTATTCCATTTCGGTTCTGCTGAGATCAACCCATCGGCTCGGCCCCCCGCCAAGATCCTGCAATGTCTTAAGAAGCGGCCAATTGGATTTCGCTCTGCTTCGGGAAGCTCATCGCTTTTGAACTTCGTAGGCGCGCTCACGGCGCAAGTGTTCCCATGCCCGTGACATCACTTCTTGAGTCCAGTCGATTTTCTCCCGCTCGCAATACTCCAACAGGTCTGTAACAAGACTGCAAACTGCATCTTCCGGTGCCTCGGTCAGGTCGATCATGTCTGTTATTTCCTGCATCACCCTGTCTCCTTCCGTCATCTCAGCCAGGATCTCAGAGTTGGATCCTAATACGTGAGCCTTCAGCGCCAGTTCGGCAGCCGCAACTCCTTCCTTACTCCTTGAATTCTTCATGGTTCCTGATCCAGAAAGCCAAGCTATAAGTTTCGCGATTTCTTAACGACGTTGGCGGGAAAATTACAACTTCGCGTAAACGCCAAGCAAAGGACGGGGCGATGGCGTTCTCGAACGAAAATCGCTGACGAAACCGTCCCGGGTGCGGATCTCGACGTGACCGGCGGTGCGGTTGGCGCCGTACACGAGCACCGAACCGACCGGCGCGGCGAATGGATCGCTCACAGATAATTTTTTGAATCCGTAATTACTGACAAGGTCTTGGGCGGCGTCTTTCGCGAATTCGCTCTTCGGGCGGGAATCGATGACGCCGGAAGCGAGCAATGCCTCTTTTACATAATGCCAGCACAGCGAGCGTGAATGCGCATGCGCCCGTTCCTGCGCGATCGTCGCCGCTTGCATCAGCTTGCGATCGATGTGCCGATCGACCTTGGCCAACGGGTAAACAATCCGCTTCGGATAATACTGCGTGATGACAGGCGCTGATTCTTTTTTGCCCGCTGGGGTTTTGAAGCTGAAATGGAAAGTAGGCCGGGTCGGCGCGCTTGTGCTTTGTTGATCCATTGGTCGCACTGGCTCTGCCGTAAATGTTCGCACTGAATCTTTAGTGATTACTTGTGCCGGCTTTTTTGTAATCACTGGCACCGTTTCTTTCGTTATCACCTTCGCCGGTTTCTTCGCATTTACTTGTGCCGGCTCTTTCGTGATCGCCTGCGCCGGCTCGTACTTGGTCTCCGGCTCGGAAGCCGTAAGATGCAATGTTGACGGGGCCAGCGCCTGCGCGTGCGCGGGTGCGCTGGAAATGACGAGAAGCGATGTAGTTGCCAATGCTAAGTAGGCCGGTCCCCGCACGGAGGCGAGGTATGCCGGGAATTGTGCCATTGGGCAAGCGTTTTTTTTATGCGGTGGTCGATCTTGGTTGCGCCGTCGCGATGATCTGATCGATTGACAAGTCGCCGAACTGACCTATAGAGAGGGCCGGCTCGCCGCGGCGAGTCGTCGTCTGAAGTTCGCGCGCACAAGGGCTAGCGCGCCGGGGCTGTTCCGAATCTAAAGTAGAAGCTGCATTCCCGCGGCTTTCGGCATCGAGAATGGTTTTGCTCCACCCGAGGCTCGGCAACATCGGAGCAACGCTGGAACACCATGAAGTTATTTTACACAGTTATATTTTTCTTATTGTTGGCCTCCGCCGCTTTCGCGCGCGAAGAATCGGTCCTGGCGCGAGTCACCAGTTATTGGGCGGGCGAGGGCTCCAAATACGCCAGCACCGGCGCACGGTTGCGCCCCGGACATTGCGCGGTCGATCCAAAGAAAATCCCGTACGGCAGCAAAGTTGTCTTTCCTGATCGCGCGTGCACCGCAGTCGATACCGGACCGGCGGTCATTAGCCGCAAAGCCGCTCGTCTATGCGGACGAACTGCGAGCCAACTCAAGGCCATCGTAGTTGACCGATTTTTTGATACAAAGCGAGAGGCAATGGCGTGGACGAACGCGCATTCCGAATTCATGATCCTTCAAGTTGTTCGGCGCGGGTCTCACCCAGAACCGACCGAGCCCGAGGCGATTACCACCAAGAGTGCCCTTTGCCGCCGAGGGCTCCGAAAGGGTTGACTCGTTCGCTCCCGCTTAGCTGGCCTCTCGCCTCGCCCATCTTGTCGCTCGCATCCGCCAATTCCATTAGCGAGCAGGCAGCGGCTTCTCCAACTCAACAACCTGCACGGCTTCGGTTGCAGCGCTAAGGGCGTAGAGGTCCCATCGAGTCGACCCGTTCGACAGGCTCACGGCAGAGGCTTTTTTTCGCGGGCCGATGATTCGGTTTTCAAAATATTCATAATCGTTTTTACCACGACGATAGGGACTTATGACTATGTCGCGCCAGGACTCTGGACAGAAATGCAAACGACTATAAAGTGGTAGAGATGAATACGATCAACGCGCCAATGCGCGCCGTCCGCCACGGCGGGCAGGCTGCATAAAGGCTCGCTAGATCTCACCAAGTTGGAGCCCGCAATTCGCGGCACCCCAGTGGTCGAATCTTACCACGCGCGGGTTTTTTGCGCCGGTCCGCTCGAACCGAATTCGGGAATCACACTTAACAATTTAGAAATTTATGAAACCAACACTTCAAATTAGCCCCAGTCAGCACGCTTCTGGGAGTTTTCCGTTAACCGATTACTCCTTCCAAGCGACCGCGGAAGCGCAGGCGAGTTCTTCCGCCGACCTTCCGGAAACGAAGTCGCCCGCCTTCCACAAATTAAGCAGCGAATTCTTCGCCACTGAAATGAGTCGCGATTACGTGACTCAATTTTTGCTGTTCACTGTTATCGGGGGAATTTCAGCATGGCCGATTATTTCGATGCTCCTTGCCGTGACTCGCCTGGTCCGTGGATGGTGAAGTACATCGCGCGCAAAGTAAACTCTGGGGAGCGAACGCGCGCTCGCGTGCTGGTTTCGGCGCCTCGCCGAAACAATCTTTTATAAAAGTTCGTGATGGCGAGGATGTCCTCGCCAACACGCGGGGTCCGAGCCGGGACCACCGGTGCAGGTTTATGGATGAAGTATGTGACGCTGTGCCGATCCGGTGCTTTCGTTTGAGGAATGTCGCAGTCAAACAGCAAACCACTGTGCGAAACAGAATATCTCCTGCGTTCTCCCGCGAACGCGCGACGGCTGCTTGCCGCGATCAAGGAGGTTGAAAAACCGGAGAGTCTTCGGCGAGGCGCCGAAGACGACGCGCGGGGCGCGTGCGCTCCCCAGAAGTCCGCCGCCGACACGGCCGCCGCTACAGCTCAGACGACTTCTACGCCTTCGGTAGCGGTGCGTTGAAGATAAAGGTCGCTTAATCGCTTTGTCATCGCGCCGACCTTGCCGTCGCCGATCAGACGGTTGTCGAGTTGAACAACGCCGGCGAGCTCGCCCATCGTGCCAGTGCAAAAAATTTCGTCTGCGCCGTAAACGTCGACCGGCGACAAATCGGTTTCGACGCAGCGGATTTTTTCGGCGGCGCAAATTTCGATTATCGTCGCGCGCGTAGTTCCTTCCGGGCACGCGACGGGCCGGCTCGTGGCGAGATCGCCCTTACGGACAATGAAGATGTTGGTCGCATTGGTTTCGGCCACAAAGCCATTAGTGTCGAGCATGAGCGCGTCATCGGCGCCGGCGTTGTTCGCTTCGATCTTGGCCAGAATCGAGTTCAACAAATTGGCGTGATGAATCCGCGCATCGAGAATCTCGGGCGGCGGCCGCCGCACCGTTGCGGTGATCAACTTGAGACCGTCCTTCGAATAAACCGGAGCTTTGTGTTCGGCGAGGATGATCAGAGTTGGTCCGCTTTGATTTAATCGCGGATCCATCCCGGAAGTAATTTTCACGCCGCGCGTCAGCGTGAGGCGAATGTGCACGCCGTCGCGCATTTTATTTGCGGCCAGTGTGCGCCTGATTTCATCGATGATCTTTTCGCGTGGCGGAATTTCCGGGAACGACAACGCGTGGGCGGAGCGGTCGAGGCGATCGAGGTGTTCGTACAATTTGAAAATGCGGCCATTGTAAAGTCGCAAGCCTTCCCAGACCGCGTCGCCGCCTTGCACCACGGAGTCGAACGGATTGATTCCCGCCTCATCGCGATGGACGAGCTGGCCGTTGATATTTACGACCAGGTCGCGGTTCTTTTCGTTAAATTGCTGGAGCATGTTTAACCGTGGGATTACGCGGAGTGAGACGGATTATTTGTAGGGCAACCGCTCCGGTTGCCAAGCTTTAGAGATGGCAGGCGATGCGCCTGCCCTACAATTCTTCGACAGCATTTTAACCGCGGATTAGGCGGATTAAACGGATTGTTGGTACTGTAGCGGCGGTCTGTCGCATTTTCGTCCGCCGCTACAGAAG
>JBAQJG010000075.1:0-7392 GCA_049300145.1 Chthoniobacterales bacterium
ATCCGGTATCGCCCATAAAAACTTTCGCCGGATAACAGTTAAACCAAAGAAATCCAAAGCCGGCGCCAACCAGCGCCGCGCAGACAACCGTCAGCTCGCCGGTGAATGGATAAAACGGAACCTGCAAGTATTCCGCGATGCGAAAATTTCCGGCCGCATAAGAAAGCAACGCATAAGCAAACGCCACCGTCACGGTGCATCCGATAGCGAGGCCGTCCAGGCCGTCGGTCAGATTGACCGCGTTGGACGATCCAACAATAACGAGCGCAAAAAACAGGAAGGTAAACCATCCCATGTTCGTGATGACCGGCGCTTTGAAAAATGGCAGGTAAAGCGAACGCGCCTGCACCTCGAGCAACGGACTGGTAAGAAAGACGGCGGTGACGATGACCGCGAGAATGATTTGAAAAAGCAGTTTGAATCGGCCACTGATGCCGGCCGATTTTTTCTTCGTAACCTTCAGGTAATCATCTGCAAATCCGACCGCACCCAGAGAAAGCATGCTGAACAAAGCGAGCCAAACGAAGCGATTGTCTGGACGCGCCCAGAGAAAACTGGAAAGGAAGACGGCGCCGATGATGAGCACGCCGCCCATGGTCGGCGTACCTTGCTTGCCAAAGTGCAATTCTGCCAGCCGGTGGACTTCTTCCACCGAGCGAATCGGTTGGCCCAACTTGAGCGCCGTCAACTTGCGGATGACGAAGTTCCCGAAGATCAAGGAAACGGCGAAAGCGGTGACCGCAGCCGCAACTGAACGGAACGTTACATAATAGAAGACGTTGAAGCCGATGAATTGATCACTCAACCGATGGAGGTAATACATCATGAAGGAATGCCCTCCGTCGGTTGCCGCTTTGCGAATTCCTCGAGCACACGCTCAGTCCGCGCGGCCCGGCTTCCTTTAATCAGCACCAGATCACCCGGGGCTGTGATCCCGGTTAACATTTCCGCGGCTTCGCTTATCGATCCCACTGCGGCAGTTCTTGCCAACCCGGCCTGCCGTGCGGCTTCCGCAATCGTCGCGCCCATGCCGCCAATCGCAATCAGTTGATCGACGCCAAGCTCTGCCGCTGTTTCTCCAACTTCGCGATGACCGCGCGCAGATTCTTCACCCAGCTCATGCATTTCCCCGAGCACCGCGATCCGTTTTCCATCCGCATCCAGCTCCATCAGCGTATGCAGCGCTGCTTTCATCGAATCGGGATTCGCGTTGTAGCTGTCATCGATGAATTGCACGCCGTTAATTTGTCTGATTTGCAAACGCGCCTTGGCCAGCGGCGCGGCGACGAGACCGGCCGCGGCTTCCTCCAGGGAAAGACCGAAGACGCGACCGGCGGCGACGGCCAGTATAGCGTTTTGCACCATGTGCAAACCCGGTACGGGCAATTGCGCGCGGCAGCGATGCGCGCCCTCGAGAATGGTAAAATCCGATCCATGCGCGTTCTGCGTAATTTCGCCGGCGCGAATTGTTCCTGCAGTTGTCCCAGCAAAAATGACTTTGGCGTGCGTACGCGCCGCGATGTTTCCACTAAACGGGTCATCCGCATTCAAAATGATCGAGCCTTGTGGCCCGATGGCTTCCGCAAGCGCCCCTTTCTCGGCCGCGATTGCTTCGCGCGAACCCATAAACTCGATGTGTGCAATACCGATGTTTGTGATGAGCGCCGCATCCGGCGCGGCGATTCTCGCGAGCGCGGCAACTTCACCAGGATGATTCATGCCAATCTCCCAAACGGCGACTTCATCTTGCGACGTCGCCTCCAGCATGGTGCGCGGAAGGCCGACGTGATTGTTGAAGTTGCCTTGAGTTTTGGTCACGCGGAAACGGCGACCGAGGACCGCCGCGGCAAAATCTTTCGTGCTCGTCTTGCCATTGCTTCCAGTGATCGCCAGGACTCGAAGCGAAAGCGATTTCCGGTAGTTCGCGGCAAGGTTTTGGTAGGCCTGCAAAGTGTCTTCGACTCGAGCGACCGCAAAGTTGTCTGGAACCTCTCCCTCCCAGTCACGATCGACAATCGCGCCTGCGGCGCCGATTTTCACGGCGGCTTCGACGAATTTGTGTCCATCGAAATTTTCCCCGCGCAAGGCGACGAACAATTCGCCGCGTTTTAGCGTCCGCGAATCGGTGCTGATCTTTTCGATGGAGACATTTCCATCTCCGACTGAGACGGAAGCGCCCGCAAACTCAGCAATTTGAAAGATCGATAATTTATTCATCTAAAATTCCACGGGGCAGTCCTCGATTGCGCGGCGCGCGACTTGAATATCATCGAAGGGCACGGTGTGATCGGCGAACTCCTGATAAGTTTCGTGGCCTTTGCCCGCGATCAAGATAATGTCGCGCGGTTGAGCGAGCGCAATCGCGCGGGCAATCGCCTCGGCGCGTTCGGCCACTTTTTCGTAACGATCCGAGCCAAACCCTTTTTCAATCTCGGAGATAATCGCGTTGGGATCTTCTTTGCGCGGGTTATCGGAAGTGATGATCGAGTAATCCGCATTTTGATCGGCGATGCGGCCCATGAGCGGCCGCTTCTGCCGGTCGCGATCGCCGCCGCAACCGAACACGGCAATCAAGCGACCCGGCTCGAGGTCACGCAGGATTTTGAGAACGTTGACGAGCGCGTCCGGCGTGTGCGCGTAATCAACAAACACCTGAAACTGGCGCTTTGCCGGGACCATCTCAAGCCGGCCAGGAACTTGCGGCGATTTGCCGAGGCTAAGAACTGCTTCGCGCAGGTTGAGGCCGAGCGCGTTCGCCGCGGCCAGCGCCGCCGTCGAGTTGGCGACGTTGAACCGGCCGATTAACGGAACGCGCACGAGATAACTTTTGCCGCGCGCGTCGAGCTGATACGATGTGCCGCCTAATTCCATGCGGTAATTTGAGGCGCGAAAATCTGCGCGCACGCCCATTCCAAACGTGATCACGGAAATCTTCTTGTCGATCTTATCAAGCAATCGCTCGCCGTAGCGATCGTCCATGTTCACAACTGCGACGGGCTCTCGTTTTTTCTGCTGCTGTGCCAGTTGAGTAAACAATTTCGCTTTCGATTCGAAGTAATTTTCCATCGTGCCGTGATAATCGAGATGGTCTTGCGTTAGATTAGTGAAGACAGCGACGTCCCATTCGAGGCCGCGTACGCGCTCCTGCGCCAGCGCGTGAGAAGAAACCTCCATGGCCGCGGCCCGACAACTGGCGTTGGCCATTTGCGCGAGCAACTCTTGCAGGTCGAGCGATTCCGGCGTCGTCCGCGCGGCGGGCAAAACGCGCTCGCCGATTTCGTAGCGCACCGTCCCGATCAGACCACAACGCAAGCCGGCCTTTTCACAGATGTGTTTGATGAGAAAGGTGGTGGTGGTTTTTCCATTGGTGCCGGTGACGGCCGCGAGTTTTAATCGCCGCGCCGGCTGTCCGTAAAAGGTTGCCGCCAGATCGGCGAGGGCAGAGCGCGTGTTCTCCACAACAAGGCAGGTGACACGCGGATTTTTCTCTTCCCGCTCCGCGACGATCACCGAAGCGCCTTTTTCAATGGCTTGGCCAGTGAATTCGTGCCCGTCGTTTTTCTCTCCACGCAGCGCCACGAACAGACCATTCCTTTGCACTCGCCGCGAGTCATACGCGATGCTTTCCACTGCGCGATCAAGCGGCCCGATGACTTGGCGGACTGCAATCGCACCGGCAAGAGTTTTGAGCTGCATGAGAGTTCAGCATGCGGGCGCAAGGCGCTCAATGGGGCGGGACATTGGTTAAGGCAACTCGCTCCACCGGCAATGCTTTGCGAATTTCCTCACGCGGCTGAAGATCGAGATAACGTGCCGCTTGCTCAGCGATCCGGGAAAAGATCGGACCGGCAACGAGCCCGCCGTAGTTCAACTCCGGCTTGCTCGTGTGCGCATCATCCAGCACAACAAGGCCGACAAACTCAGGATGCTCGGCGGGCAGATAGCCGCTGAAGGAAACGACATACTTTCCTTTTTCGTAGCCACCTTTCGGATCGACTTTTTGAGCGGTACCAGTTTTGCCTGCAATGGTAAAGCCGGGGACGGCGGCGGCCGCGGCGGTGCCGCGATCACTCACGACACCGCGCAGCGCATCGCCGATTTGTCTGGCTGTCTGGGGAGAAATGGCTTGGCGCAAAACGACCGTCGAAAACGAGCTGAGAGTTTTGCCGTCGTCGCTAGTAATGGATTTCACCATGCGCGGAGTGATCAATTTGCCGCCGTTGGCGATCGCCGCCATCGCTACGGTCATTTGCAATGGGGTTACTCCGATTTCATGGCCCATCGGAATCCGTGTGATCGAAATTTTGCTCCAGGACTGGGGCGGGCGAATCAGACCGCTGATCTCACCGGGAAGCTCGATCCCGGTACGCTCACCAAAACCGAAGCGGCGAATGTACTCATAGAATTTTTGCTCGCCAACGCTACAGGCGAGTTTGGCCGCGCCGATGTTGCTCGATTTCACGAGAACATCCTGCACGGTCAACTCCCCAAAAGGCTTATGATCGTGCAACGCGCTTCCTCCGAAATTCCAGACGCCGTTCTCGCAAAAAATCATCGAGCCAGGACCGACCTTGTGCTCATTGAGCGCGGCGGCCGCAGTCACAATCTTGAAAGTCGAACCCGGCTCCATCATGTCGATGATGGCGCGGTTTTTCATTTGCTCCGGTTTGGCGGCCGCGCGCAGATTGAGATCGAAATTGGGTCGGTTGGCCATCGCCAAAATCTCGCCCGTCTGGGGTCGCATCAGAATGATGGTGGCTTTTTGTGGGGTGTATTCGAGCATGGCGGAGTCGATTTCGTTTTCGACGATATTCTGCAGGTTAAGATCGACAGTCAGATGGACCTGATAACCGTTGCGCGGGGCGCGTTCCTGCCCGCGGTAGAGGACGATTTCCTGGCCAGCGCGATTGTGTTCGATGTAACGGTAGCCATCTTGGCCGTGCAGATATTCTTCCATGGAAGCTTCCACACCCTGGATGCCGCGATGATCGAAGTCCGTGAATCCGATCACGTGGCAAAGCATGGAACCATTCGGATAAATGCGGCTGGCGTCGTGCTCGAAATAGACGCCGCGCAGGTTTCGCGCCAGTAGCTTCTCGCGCAGCGCCAGAGCCAGCGCTTCCGGCACTTCACGCTTGATCACGATGTAACGACGGTCACCGCGTAATTTTGCCGCCAGCTCGCGCGCGGGAATCTTCAGCTCATGGCCGACCAGATCGACGATCGCATCGAGATTGTTCAGATGAGTCGCATCGGCCACGACAGTTTCGACGGGCACATTGTGCGCAAGGACTTCATTGTTTGCGTCGAAAATTGCGCCGCGCTCCGCGTAAATGATTTGTTTATAAACGTGCTTTTCAGCAGCCAGCCCGGCGTACTCGTCGTGCTTGATCATCTGGAGATAGATCAATCG
The DNA here is from genome assembly GCA_049300145.1 of Chthoniobacterales bacterium. Classification (GTDB taxonomy): domain Bacteria; phylum Verrucomicrobiota; class Verrucomicrobiia; order Chthoniobacterales; family UBA10450; genus AV133. The sequence goes on from JBAQJG010000075.1 coordinate 5,414, forward strand.
AAAAGAAAACCCGCTAAAGAGGGCGGTGAAAGCGAGGCACACCACCGCGCAACGGATTCGGCTGTTCCACTTCATCGGCTGGCGGGTTGATTGGCTATAGGTTGGATCGCATCTTCGCCGTTGGGCAACGCGGGCATCGTGAGTCGCACGATGTTATGCTCGGAAATTGGGATCATTTTCAAATAGCCTTCCTTCAGGCGGCGCTGCAAAGCGGATCGTGAGGTCAGCGCCGCAATTTGGACGCTGGCGACATCGTTCTGGGTGCGGAGACTGGCCAACTCGTTCTCAAGCGCCTTTTTACGGTCGCCGAGATGGTACAGTTGCAGCGTCAAGTAGACGTAACTCAGGCCGGCGAGTGCGAGAAACGCGGTCAGCACAATCCAACGCGCCAACGACGCTGCATCGACTCTGTTCCAATTTCTGTGACGTGACCGGTTCATGTGATTTTTTCGGCCACGCGCAATTTTGCGCTGCGGGAGCGTGGGTTGGCGCGTTGTTCGTCTTCGCCCGGTTCTACCGGTTTCGGCGTAATCAATTTCAGATCGTATTCAGGATTGCGCCGCGGCGCGGGCCATTCTGGCCGGTCGAGCCATTCCCGACTGCGGTCGCGGAAGAAATTTTTTACGATCCGATCTTCCAGAGAATGAAATGTGATAACAGCAATGCGCGCACCGGTCTCCAGTCGGTCCGTCAGAACACGCAGGCCTTCTGTGAGTGCGCGGAGCTCATCATTTACTTCCATGCGCAACGCTTGAAAAACCTGCGTTGCCGGATGACGACGCCCGTGCCGCTCGACGACTTTTTCAATCGCACGCGCGAGCGGGAGGGTTTCACGGAAAGGCGCACTCTTGCGCGCCTTAACGATGAAACTGGCGATGCGACGTGCGGCTGGTTCCTCGCCGAGATCACGAAATAAGCGAGTGAGTTGTTCTTCGCTGTAATTGTTAACGATATCGGCGGCGGTCAGCACGTTGCGCGGGTCCATGCGCATATCGATCGGTCCATTACGCATCACACTGAAACCGCGCTCCGCATTTTCGAGTTGCCGCGACGAGACGCCAAGATCGAGAAGCGCACCACCGATTGTTGTGACTCCGAGCTCGTCGAGAACTTTGTCCGCGTAGCGAAAATTCGCCTGCCGCAACGTGATCCGCCCGCCGAACCTCGCCAGTCGATCGGTCGCATGTTGGATTGCTTCGGGATCTTGATCCAAAGCCAAGACGTCGGCGCTACTTCTCAAGATGGCTTCCGTGTGGCCGCCGCCTCCGCAGGTGGCATCGACCACGAGAGAACTCGGCCGCGGCGCGAGTAATTCCATTACTTCAGCCGCGAGCACCGGGCGGTGATAAGTAAAGTCCTCCATTTCCCGCGCCTCCTCTTCTAGAATAAGCGGACCGGATGCGAACCAGACCGGCCGCTCAAACAGTAATGCGTTCATATTTTTCCTGACCGATGGCCATTTACAAACCGATCACATTTGCAACATGCTGATAGGTGGGCGTTTCCTCTTCATGCGCCCGTTTCCAGCGTTGCAAATTCCAAATTTCAAAGCGCCCGCGGCCGCCGACGAGCGCAACTTCGCCTTTCAATCCGACCTTTTTGCAAAGCTCCTCGGGCAAAACGAGACGACCTTGTCGATCCGCTGCGCCGTGCTGCGCGCGCGAATGCAGTTGGCGCAAAAAAACGCGACGATCGCGCGCGGAGACGTTTGGGTTCGATTCCGCCGCTGAACTCATCCGAGCAAACTCCTCCGGCGACATAACGAGGAGAAATTGAAGACTCGCTTCCGCCAAAATGATGAACTCTCCGCTTTCGTCGCGACGCCAGCGTGCAGGAATGGTGATGCGATTCTTATCGTCAATGAAGTGACGAAATTCGCCGGCGTAGAGGAGTTGAGTTTGAGAAAGAGGCTCCATGGGTAAGTGGAGAATTGGTCCATTCCAATCCACTTTCCTCCACTTTTAACCACCTTGCGTGTG
>JBAQJG010000076.1:0-1691 GCA_049300145.1 Chthoniobacterales bacterium
CGTCGCGGCTCACCTGTTCTTGCATGGAATCTACAGGCATCGACTTTTCCCTCGCGGTGATGGCGCCCACTCCCGAGCGCCGGTTTGGGCCGCAAGATAATATGCGAATGTGGCAATTTTAGCGTTGCTGTAGCGGCGACAACCAAAGGACGAAATTGGCCAGCTAACTTCGTCTCGACCGAGCTTGGCCAGTGGGCCTTCAGCCCACGGATTGGTAACTATGTGGAGATCGGCATAACCTGAGACCCAGCAATTCTCCGCACTTGAGTGCGAACCGCAACGCTTCCGATGATGTTGGTTAATTAGGACGATCCTAATCTACGGGTGTCCCCCCCCACACCCTCCGATCGTCTGCTTACGAAACCCCGGTTCCCCCCACCGGGGTTTCTTCGTTTGAGCGCCGCCCGCCGGTCACCACCGTATCCGAAGCGCGACTCCCCCAACTGGAACAGCCGAGCCGTCGCGGGGCTTTCGCCCGCTCTAGCCGCCTCAGCGGCGACGCTCACGCCACTCGCGAAAGAGAGTCTCGGGGCCGTATCGTCGAGCCAATTCGGCTGGCGAAGCAATCTGCGATGGCTCCGTCAGGAGCTTCGCAGCGGGATCGGCAGTTGTGCACTTGCAAAACGGTACCGGGCAGAAGCCGATATCGAGGCGGCGGCGAGTCGAGTCGCTTCTACGGGAGGGCCACGGGCTGTGCGAGAGGCAAGGGAGGAAGGGAGAATACGAGAGCAATTCCGCCGCCAACGTGAAGAGACCTGTCTCGACCCCGTATCACAGTATCCCGGACCCCGCTGAGGTCATTATGTGCGCAAAAAGGATGGTTCGGCGTAGCTAATCGGTCGTTAATAGATCACCGACTAACATAGCATCTGGTCCATATGAGGGAACAGCTATGACCATAGTTGCTTGCAGTCGGTGCGGAGTAAATGCTTACGATAACGACACTCAGTTTAGTTTCGCTAAGGTCAAAGTCGAAGACGCATTCTGCTCCTTTTTTGTTGAACCAAATGAATATGCCGTGAGATGCGGATTTGTCCGTGGTCCTCACGTGGGCTTTTTTTCCGTGACTGACAACCCATGCCCAAATATGAAGCAAGCTATTGCGACTAACGTGAAATTAAAAATGGGTTGGCAATCGATCTAAACGGCAGTTGTTCTGCACCGTCTCTCCACAGAGCGTGCCATGCGATCAAACGGACTGATTATCGCTGGCTTACTCGCGGTATCACTTGGCCCAGCTTTGGCTGAGACGGCCACCGAGCTACAACGATCCCCTCAACCAAGAAGACCAGCGAGCCCTGGCCGTGCTCGATAGTGTACCCGCTGAAATCCGTTCTTGTGTATGGGCGGTCGGATTTCGCCACACCTGGGCCATAGACGAAGCCAAAAGCCGCATTGATGCATGTCAACGTATCCGCAATGATTATCTGCTGAAGCAAACAATAGGAGATTGGCTGCCGGTCACTGCCGTTATTGTCTTCTTGGCACTTGTAATTCGCTTTCGCAGGATGATTGGTGCCGTACTTTACGACATGTTTGTTTACGTTCTCACCTTTGGGATACGACTAAAGAAGGTTTTAAATCAGGCTTTGAAGGAAGTGGCAGACCGAACTCGTTAGGGCTACCCTTTTGCTGGTGATGGTTGCCTTCAAGATCGAATAACCCACTCACCGCCGCTCGCCGGTCACCAC
>JBAQJG010000077.1:0-2049 GCA_049300145.1 Chthoniobacterales bacterium
GGTTGGTCGTCAACGTTGTCGTTGGCGGTGTCGGCGCAGCTGGGGGCGCCGCCGGCGCAGTTTGCGCGGTTTGGGCGAAACCGGGCCGGGCAGCATATACAGCTGCAAGAAAGCAGAGACATAGGACGATCCGGCCGATGGATTGCACGCACTGGCGGGTGCGTGATTTCGCGTGTTTTTGCGCTTGATGAATGCCTCGCGGGTCCCTGCTGCGGCGTTCTTGCATTATCGGATCTCCGACAATAGCGTGGGTTCGCTGGACTTGCGCCGGCGTATGAACCGGATTGTGCCATGGCGGGAACCGATCAGCAACCACAGCGCGTGTGGTCTCCGGCACTCGCACACACCGTCGCCAGGTCGCTGATCGTCGTGGTGATGGGTGTCTCCGGATCGGGCAAAAGCACGGTCGCGGCCCTGCTCGCCGGCGCGCTGGGCTGTCATTTCCAGGAAGGCGACGACCTGCACCCGCGCGAGAATGTCGAGAAGATGCGCAGCGGGACTCCCTTGACTGACGCGGACCGGCTGCCCTGGCTGCGCAAGATCGCCGAGGAAATCGACGGCTGGCGCGCGCGGCGGGAATGCGGTGTGCTGACCTGCTCGGCGCTGAAGCGGTCCTACCGGAACATTATCATCGGCGACCGCGACGACGTGGTGCTGGTCTACCTCAAAGGATCGCCCGATCTGATACACCGGCGCATGGCCGCGCGGCACGAGCACTTCATGCCGATTGCCCTGCTCGACAGCCAGTTCGAAACCTTGGAGGAGCCAACGCCCGACGAGCGCCCGATCATCGTCGATGTCGGCGGCAAACCGGCCGAGCTCGCCCACGAGATCGTGCGTCAGCTCGAAGACCGGTACCGTGAAAACAACGGGCCGGCGCCGCCCCCCCCACCAGCCGGCAAGAGGACCGATGACCGCGATGCCCGTCGCCCTCCGCATCCCGAAGGTGCGCTGGGGCATCGGCGTGTTGCTGGGAGCCGGGGTGTTGGTCAATTATTTCGACCGGATCAACCTCTCGGTTGGCGGACCCCAGCTGCAGCAGGATTTCGGTCTGACCGATAGTGAGCTCGGCTGGCTCTTCAGCGGGCTCTTCTGGCCCTATGCCGTGATGCAAATCCCGACGGGCATGATCCTCGACCGCTTCGGCGTCACGCCGGTCAATCGGCTAAGCACGTTTCTCTGGTCCGTCGCGTCGACCGCGACCGCCTTCGCCAGCGGGTTCGGCGGCATTCTGGCGGCACGCGTTCTGCTAGGCGCCGCGGAAGCGCCGAGTTTCCCGGCAAGCTCGAAGGCCACGGGTTATTGGTTCCCCCGCCAGGAACGGTCGCTCGCGACCGCGATCTTCGATGCCGCAGCAAAGTTCTCCAACGTGGTCGGCATCCCGCTGGTTGCGCTAGTGGTGGTGCGGTTCGGCTGGCGGTGGGGCTTCGGCATGACCGGACTGCTGAGCTTCCTCTATTTCGTGGCTTTTCTTATCATCTACCGAGATCCCAGCAAACACCCGCGGCTTGGTGCGGAAGAGCGCGAATACATCCGCGCCGGCGGGGCGACTCCCGAAGGCCCGGCCCAGAGCGGTGAAGTCGCTATGCTCGGCTATCTCCTGCTCAATCGGAAGGTATGGGGGCTGACCATCGGCTTCGCGGCTTACGGTTATTCGTTCTACCTGTTCCTGACCTGGCTGCCGAACTACCTCGAGCAGTCGATGCACATGAGCATCCTGAAGTCTGCCGGATACGCGGCAATTCCTTGGATGTGCGCCACGGTCGCGGATCTCGTCGTGGGTGGCTGGCTGATCGACCACCTGATCACGCGAGGCTATGACGAAACGCCAGTACGCAAAACTGTGCTCGTCCTGGGCATGCTGCTCGGCCTTGCCGTGTTCGGCGCCACGTTCACTACCGACCCCGTCTGGGCGATTTTTTGGATCTCAATCGCACTGAGCGGGCTGGCGGCGGCGGCGCCGGTGGGGTGGTCGATACCGTCCTTGATCGCCCCTCGCGGCGGCACCGCCACGATCGGCGGGATCATGAACTTCTTGAACAACATAAT
>JBAQJG010000078.1:0-16421 GCA_049300145.1 Chthoniobacterales bacterium
TTCGAAATTCGAAATAGAATCGTCGGCAACAAGAATTATTTTCCGCACAAGCGACAGCGCATCGGTGAAGATGAATTGGTGCCATTTGTTTTACCTGGGGGAAAACGTCCAACGCTCAACGTCCAACGCTCAACGTCCAATTCAGATGCACAAATCTCCCGCACGGATGAGCCGGTTGAAGAATTCGATGTGCATACGCCCGGCGCACCGCTCGTTGTCGAACAGATCATTCGCCCGACCGGACTTCTCGATCCTAGAATCACCCTTAAACCGCTCAAGAATCAGATCGACGAGACAATTGAGCTTTGCCGGCAGCGCGTCGAAAAACAGGAGCGCGTTCTGGTTACGACGTTAACGAAGCGCACGGCCGAGGATCTGGCCGATTATCTGCGCGACGTCGGATTGAAAGTGCGCTATTTGCACAGCGACATCGACACGATCGAGCGCGTGGAAATTTTGCGCGGATTGCGCGCGGCTGACTTCGATATCCTCGTCGGGATTAATTTGCTCCGCGAGGGTCTCGATCTTCCCGAGGTCTCGCTTGTCTGCATTCTCGACGCCGACAAGGAAGGCTTTCTGCGCAGCCAAACTTCGCTCATCCAAACCGCCGGCCGTGCGGCCCGTCACGTCAATGGCGAAGTGGTTTTGTTCGCCGATCAGGTCACGCAAAGCATGGAAGCGCTCATATCGATCTCGGAATATCGACGGGTCAAACAAATGGAATATAACGAAGCGCACGGGATCACGCCCCAAACCGTCCGCCGCGCCGTGCAGGAGAGTTTGCACACGATTTTGCGCGGGCGCGAAATCGAATCGTCCGTCATCCGCGAAGCGGGTGGCGATTTCAACGTCACGGAGCTGCTGCGAGAGCTCGAAGATGAAATGCAGCGCGCTTCGGCCAATTTGGAATTTGAGCGCGCCGCGCTTCTGCGCGACCAAATCATGGAAGTGAAAAGCGGCGCCGGCATTTCAAAGATCGAACCAAAACGCCGACCGGTGAAATACACCCGCAATTCCGGCCGCCGCCGTTCGCGCGTGTAGGGTGACACTTCTGGGGAAACGGAACTCGCGCCCCCTCGCACGCAATTAGCTTTCATGAGCACCGATGCGCTTCATGTTGATCTTTACAATCTCGATCTTGTGCCTTGTCACTGGCCATGCACAAATTAACGAATCGAGCTCGTTGCCCGAGATTGAGTTTTCGCAGTTAAGCCAGCGCGATCCCAACCCGCTCGGAGAAAAAGCTCTGGCCATTCACCCTGAACAATGGAAACACGGCGAGACCGAGCATTTCATCTATCATTTCGTTCACCCATACGTCGCCACGCCCGTTTCGGTCGAGGCGGAGTTTCACTACCGGGTGGTTGCCAAGGAACTAGAGCGCGATCAGCCCGCCACTGACACCAAATCGCACATTTACATTTTTGAGCAGCCGCAAGATTGGCAACAGTTTCAAATGTTTGGTCAGCTCGAAAAGTGGACCGGCGGGATTCATTCAGCCGGAAGCCTCTTCGTCGTACGCAATCCGGCCTACAAATTCACCAACAACAGCCTCGGACACGAGATCGTCCATCTCGTTCTTCACCGATTTTACCCAGACGGCGTTCCTTGTTGGTTGGATGAGGGACTTGCGCAGTATGTTTCCAAGGCGGCGCACGCCAGTTACCAGCGCGCCCGCGGTTACTTTGCCAAACCGCACTCGCAGGCGATCGCTGCGCAAGATTTTATTCCGCTGCCCACGCTGGCGGCCATGACCCATCCGCCTTCCGATCGTGTCGAAACTTTTTACGACGAATCGGAGCGTCTCGTGCGTTTCCTTGCCTTGACGGACAAAGCGAGCTTCCTCGCGCTCCTGGATGCGCTCGGCCGCCATCAACCCTTCGAGACCGCGCTCCTTCGCATTTACGCCGGAAAATTCCCGAATGCATCTGCTCTCGAAGAAGAATTCCGTGACTACGCCTCGAAAAATTTCGGAACTTCTTTGCCACAAGTGGACGAGTGAACCTCGCGCTCAAAACTCCCAACATGTGGCCAAACATGTCTGGGTAGCGCGCGTGTCTCGCGTGCTGGCGATCGCGTCCCGCGGTCGCGAACTTTCTCAAAGATTGTTTTGGCGAGACGCCAAAACCAGCACGCGAGATGCGTGCGCTACCCAGAGCAACGGTGCGCTCGATCCACCTTCACCCTTGTGAACATTCTTAGCCCATGCGAGACACTTCGCGGTGCCTAAGACCAAGACGAAAGAAACGATCGCGAACGTGCACGCCGTTGTTGGTTCGGATGAAAGCGAAGTGAAACGCATGGCCTCGGAATTGGCTGCCAAATTAACGCCGCCGGACGCGGGCGATTTCGGCCTAGAAGTAATCGATGGCGCCGTGGACAACGCGGAGCAGGCGGCTTCGCGGATACGATCGACAATCGAAGCGTTACAAACGCTGCCGTTCTTTGGTGGAAAATTGGTCTGGTTGAAGAATGCAAATTTCCTCGGCGACACCGCGATTGGCCGCGCCGCCAGTGTCCAGTCCATGCTTGTTGAACTTGCGGAAATAATCAAAGGCGATTTCGGCGCCAACATCACGCTTCTGCTAAGCGCTACGGAAGTGGACAAGCGCCGATCATTTTACAAAGCCCTCGCGAATCGCGCCGAGTTGCAAATCTTCGATCGTCTCGATTCCAGTCGCAGCGGATGGGAGGAGGAAGCAACCGAAATCGTCCGCGCACGCGCGACAAAGCGAAAACTGCAATTCGATGATGACGCGCTCGATCTTTTTGTGCTGTTGACCGGCGGCGACACACGCCAGATCGACAGCGAACTGGAAAAGATCGACATCTTCCTCGGCAATGAGCGGCGAGTAAATGTTGACCTTGTGCGCGAGCTCGTCCCCCTTTCTCGCGCCGGCGTAATTTTCGAATTAGGCAACGCGCTGGCGGAACGCGATCTCGCGCGCGCACTCACACTCGTTAGGCGATTGCTGGATCAAGGCGAGAGCGCGATCGGCATTTTGCTAGTCGCTATTTTGCCGACCATTCGGAATTTATTGCTCGCGAAAGATTTGATGGAACGACATCGACTGCCGCGGCCACATGCGCCGTTCCATTTTATCTCGGCAATCAATCGCCTGCCGCCTACCGCGACCGAACATTTGCCGCGTAAGAAAGACGGCTCCATCAATGCCTACGCGCTTGGGATTGGGGCGCAAAACGCGCATCGCTTCGAGACTGAGCAGTTAGTCGCCGGAATGCAAGCGTGCCTCGAAGCAAATCTCCAGCTTGTCACGACTCAGCTCGATCACGAGCTGATTTTGACGGAAGTCGTGGTGAAGCTGCTCGGTCGCGATCAGGAATTGTAGGGCGTTTCTGTGAACCCCGAAAGCATTCGGGGCTGACACAGGCGCCCTACAAATCTTAAGCCCCGCTGCCCGCCACCTGCTTGCGCGCCATCGGACCGACGTAAGGAATGTCCCAGCGCACATTTGTGAATGCCTTCACCGTGGCAACTACCCAAATCACGACAAATGCGAGATGAACGAGCATGGCCACCAGACCGAAGAGCAGAGCGAGAAACCATCCAATGGCGGGAGCACTTCGAAAAATAGCGGCAATCACAGTGGCGATGATCCAGAAAAGAAACCAGGCGCCGCCGAAGATGATTGATTGCATCGCGTAAAAGCGCACAAAACCGTTTCGTTTCTCCAACAGATAAAAAATAATTCCGCCGACGAGTGGGATGCAAGCAATTGCGGCGGCGATGTTCGGTGGCAGGTCTAGTGATGACGGGTCGGCACTCGGCCCGGCCTCGGGCGGGGGCGGCGGCTGGGACGGCGCGACGGGATCAGGCATGACTCACTTACATACACAAACTTGGAGGTGGCTTTGTCAACACCGAAAGCTGTCGGGGTCGATTTTCGCTTTCGCCTCCCGGCCCAAATCAATATCATGGCCTGGTAACTGCCAAAGCTTGCCGTGGAATACATTCAAAAACAATTCGAGTGATAACACCGCAAACAGCGATGGAATCCAAACCCGCCATGACCAAGCCCGATCTTCGCCCGGGCAAACAGCGCTCTCGGATTGAAATCGGGGCCGCCTTGCTGGGGAGAACCGGCGAGCTCATTCGCGAAATTCTAGTTGGCCCGCATTGCGCGATTATTTCTGATTCAAACGTGGCACCGCTTTTTGGCGACCACGTAAAACAACGTTTAACGTCATCGGGCTTTCAGCCAGTGTTGGTTACGATTCCAGCGGGCGAAACATCCAAAACACTCGAACAAGTCGGCGCGATTTGCGATCAAATGATCGGGGCCGGGTTGGATCGGCAATCGTTCGTCATCGGGTTCGGCGGCGGAATGGTTGGCGACATTTCGGGATTTGTCGCCGCGATTTATGAGCGTGGCATTCCGCACGTGCAAATCCCAACGACGTTGCTCGCCATGGTGGACAGTTCGATTGGCGGGAAGACGGGCGTGAATACGCGCGACGGAAAGAACTTAATCGGCGCGGTCCACCATCCGTCGCTCGTGATCGACGATGTCGATCTACTAAAAACTTTGCCGCGCCGCCAGTTCGACCAGGGGTTCGCCGAAATCATCAAGCACGCCATCATCGCGGATGCGGAAATGTTCACCGCTCTTCGACATGTCGATCTTAGCAACCTTACGCCGCTCATTCGGCGCAACATCGAAATAAAATCGGGCATCGTTGCCAAAGACGAGTTGGATCAGACCGGAGAGCGCGCGCTGCTCAACTTTGGTCATACTGTCGGCCACGCGATTGAACGCGCGGCTGATTATCGGGAATTTCTCCACGGCGAAGCCGTCAGCCTTGGAATTGTTGCGGCCTGCGCCATCTCGATCAAGAAAGCCGGTCTCCCGAAAGAGCAGCGAGATGCCGTTGCCGATCTTTTGAACGCATTCGCGTTGCCGACGCGGTTGCCGGCAAATTTTCCGCGCGTGAAAATTTTCGACGCGCTGCCGTTCGACAAGAAATTTGAACGCGGAAAAGTTCGTTTCGTCGTGACGCCGGAGATTGGGTCAGCGCGTTTGTCCAGCGACGTAACGATGGAAGATATTCGCGAGGCGATCGATCAGCTGTAGCGGCGCTCTATGAGCGTCGTATTATTCGAGCGACGGTCATAGACCACCGCTATAGAAGAGGATCACTTTCGCGCGTTGCGATAGTACTCGCTCAATCCGTCCACTAACCCATCGGCGTATTCGCGAAAAATGCTTTTGCGCTCGACACCGCCGATGTCGCGCATTCCTTCATAATCGCCAGCCTGAACTCGTGCGAATGCATCGCGGCTATTCATGACGTACGGCTCGCAATAAACTACCGGGCAACGATATAGTCGCGTGGCGAGCAGATTGCGGGCGTAAACGCAGCCGGTCGATCCAACTTTGGTGACGTTGTTCGCGGTCGGATATTCGTAGGCCGGCAATTGCGTCTCTTTGGCCATCGCGGCAGCAATCGCGTTCGCAATCGGCAATTCTTCCTCGTAAGCCCGACTCAAAAGTTTCCTCAGCATTTCAAAACGTTCGTCATCAAGCTCCAACTCCGATTCGAGATAGGAACCGTTCACGAGGAGATGAAGATGATTTTTGTCCACGAGTGTCGGATTTTTCGGATCGCCCCACGGCTCGGCATTGAAATGCAAACAAAGCACAAGATCGGGATGCAATTTTGTGTTTACCAACACGGCGCGACGCCGAATCTCGCTGTAGCGATAAAATAAAATTTCGCTTTGCCAGCGGATGGTCTGCTCTTTTGCCGGCTCATCGAGATCCGCAAAATCTTCGCGCGGTTGGGGCACGCCGTTTTTGGTCAGAATTTTCTTGCTGAGCTCCTTGAAATCATCCGGGCGTTTCGACGTGACTGGTTGGCTGCTGTTACGAACAAAAAGAACTTTTGCGCCTAATTCCTTCAATCGCGGCGCCAGGATGCGCGCTACCTTCAAAGCGAGATCGCCTTCCTTGACTGGCTGGCTCTCTCCGACTTGGAACCAGCGCTCTTCCATTTTAGCCCATTTGCCGCCGAGATGACCAGGATCGAGCGCGATGCGCAAACCGGAAAGCGGCTGCTCTTGTGTCGCCGGCGGCAAAGATTTTGCCGCGCGCCAAAGTCGCGGTACCGGCTCGCGAGAAGCCTCATCTTTGGCAAAACGCAGCGTGACGAAACGTTGCGCCTCTCGATTGGTCAAGAGGCGCGCGGAGTTGTCGTCGATGGTGATCAGGTCGGGGGCGATACCGTGGGTGCAGTAAACATTTTGGATGAGCTGCGCGAACTCGTCGTGCGTGATTGTTTGCCGATATTTTTCCAGCACCTTCCATTTGGGATGCGCCCCGAGAACTCCGAGATTCTCCGCCGCGCGAACGGCGGGCGGAAAGATCGACAAGCAGAGTGCAACAAATGCCGAAGCTCGAACGACCAAGGACGAAGGAATGACGAAGCTCGAATGACCAACAGCCATGCTTCGAGTTTCGTCATCTGTAATTGATTCGGATTTCGTCATTGTTCCGTCACTTTCTCGAAATCAAACATCGACGTTTGGAACATGTTCAGTACGATCCTGTTCAATGCTCACGGTTCTTTTTCTTGGCGACGTCGTTGGCGAGCCTGGACGCAACGCCGTGATCGAACGGCTGCCGCAATTGAAAGAACAGCACGGGATCAATTTCACCATCGTCAATGGTGAAAACGCGGCCGGCGGGCGCGGGATCACCGGAAAAATTACGATCGAGCTTTTGCGCGCGGGCGTGTCCGTGATCACCACCGGCGATCATATCTGGGATCAAAAAGACGTTGTTGCATTTCTTGATCTCGAACCGCGTCTCCTCCGGCCGGTCAATTATCCGGCCGGTGCACCCGGCGGTGGATCAATCGTGCTGGAGACAGCCAAAGGAAAAGTGGGAGTGATCAATGTGCAGTGTCGCACGTTTATGCAGCCGATTCTTGAGAACCCGTTTCACGCCGTGGAAGCAGCAGTCACGAAAATGCGTGAAGAAACCAAAAATATTGTTGTCGATGTGCACGGCGAGACGACGAGCGAAAAAATTGCGCTCGGCCGATTTCTGGACGGAAAAGTGTCCGCTGTCATCGGCACCCACACGCATGTGCAGACGGCGGACGAACAAATTTTCCCGGGCGGCACGGCCTTCCTGTGCGACGCCGGAATGTGCGGTCCGGTCAATTCCATTCTCGGACGCGCGATCGAGCCAATCATGAACCGTTTTATTTCAAACTTGCCCGCGTCATTTCCAGTCGCGGCCGGCGAAGTGCGATTGCACGGCGCTTTGATCGACATCGATGCGAAAACCGGCCGGGCTTGGCGCATCGTTCGCGTCGATGAGGCAGGGCCGAGCCAGACGGTTTTGTCCAAATCCGAGGCAGCGATCGACCTTGAGCAAACGCCGTCTCCGGAACAGGCGTGAAAAGTTGCATTGTCGGCCAGTTGATCTTATCGCGAGATTCGAACTTTAAACCAAAGGCAAATGTCTAATAATAAATGATGAGAGAAAATTCGGCCTTTGTTCTGATTGCAGCCCTGCTGCTTTGCTTTTGTAAATTCGCCGGGGGCCAAGGTAACGCGGAAGCAGTGAAGTTCTCGCGTGAGGGATTTCAAGCGACCAAGGATAAAGATTGGAACAAAGCGGTGGCCGCCTTCGGCAAAGCGGCCGAGCTCGATAGCAAGCAGGCGCCAAATCTCATCGCCGCCCTGCAACAGCGCGGCGCTGCCTACACCAATGAGCAAAAATTCCCGAAGGCCATCGCAGACTTCAGCGAAGCGCTAAAGATGAAGCCGAATGACGCGGGCATCTACGAACGTCGCGCCTACGTTGAGATGAAGATGAACGACTTGGACAAAGCGCTCGCCGATTATTCCGAGGCGATCAGGCTCAACCCAGATGAGATCCGATATTATCTTTATCGCGGTTATATCTACGAAAAGAAGGGCGACATAAAGAAGTCCATGGCCGACACGGAAAAGGCCCTGAAACTCGACAAGCACAACGCTGAAGCGCTGAGCCGCAAGGAGCGACTACAAAAGATCCAATCAATGAATGCACCGGCGGCGACGCCCCCGGGGTCAAAATCGCCCTAACTGAAACACGACGGCGGTCGCGCCTGACTCGCTTACAATTGGGTCCCGTTCGGTGAAACAGCGGTTCCAGGCGTCTTCGGCAGCGACGCGAATCGCCGCTTCCGACGGCTTGCGGGCAAGGGCGATAACGTCATGGTAACATTGCGGCCGGTGATCTTCGGCTCCATCTCCACCTGCGACATGCCGGAGAGATCTTCGCGCACTTTTTCCATGAGCTGCATCCCGAATTCCTGGTGCGCCATTTCCCGGCCGCGAAATTGGAGCTGCACGCGGACTTTGTTGCCCCGCTCGAGGAATTCCTCGCCGTGCCGGACTTTTGTCAAGTAATCGTGCTCATCGATGTTCACCCGGAACTTGATCTCCTTCAGTTTCGTCCCGGAAGGTTTCTTGTCCTTTGCCTGCTTGGAGATGTCGTAACGAAATTTTCCGAGCGCGACGATTTTGCAAACTGGCGGATTGGCCGTCGGTGCGACTTCAACGAGATCGAGGCCGAGGCTTGTCGCTTTGCGCAAGGCGTCCGGCAATTTCATGACGCCGAGCTGTTCACCGCTGGACCCTAGAATGACCCGGACTTCGCGGGCGCGAATCCGACCGTTGACGCGAAATTGTGGTTGCAGATTAAATCAAGCTCCGGGCCGGCAAAACGGGAGTGCGCCGCATCGCCGTGATTTCATTTCATCGCAAATTCTCAACGTTCGCTTTCGCAAACGCTGATGCACTCGGCCTCGCCGCGGCTGCGATGACCGCGACGACGTGCCCGCATTAATAATCGCGAGCCGAGGGAAAGTTGTAGGCAACATTTCTGCGCTGGCAAGATGAATCTGATTGTCGATCTCGTTTTTAAGAAGCAGGTAGCACGCCGAAATGAGCAAACGTGTTCACGCGGCGACGAGCGACCCAAGCCACACGACGTGCCACTTGGAAACCGAGTTCGCGCACAATCGGGAATATCTACCGTTGGATCAGCCACCCTTCTTCGATAAAGAACATCATCCTCCCGGATTCGCTACCTCACACATTAACTATTTCTCAATTGTAATCAGGTTCTTGGTGGCGCGCCGAAATGCGCGGCAAATGCCGTGTAAGCTTCCGCGTCATCGAGCATGGCATCGACCGCGGCAGCGAGCGGAGCAACTCGAGCAAAACCGGAAAAGACCGCGCGATCTCCGATTTCGGTGTCCATCACGAATGTCGGTCGTTGCGTCACTTGCATCGAATGGAAATCGGCTGTGTCGGCGCGAACTCGAGCTTCGACAACAGGCGAACGCGCCCGTTCGAGCAATTCCTTCTTGTCGATCTTCGCCGCGACGGCGCCGATTTGTGCGGCGATTTCCCATTCACCAAATTTTTTTCCCTCGCGCAACCCAGCGTAGGCGAGCGCGAGGCGCACGTGATCGTCGGTAATTCCAAAATCCTTGGCTGCTTCCGCTACGCAATTTGGCGCGAGATATTCGGGCCAGCCCGGTTCGAACCATGCGCTGCTCAGCATGAAGGGCGAGCGCACGAGCGTGCCGCTGCGGCGGTAAAACCATTCCTCCTGTTCTCGCGAAATTGGCAGCCCAGTCTTGTCGAGCAGCGCGATCTTCCACTGAAACTCTACTTTGCCTTCATAGCGTTTTTTCAGTTCCGCCCAGGCCGGCTCGGTAAAGAAACACCATGAAGAAATAACATCGAGATAATAAGTGACCGTGAGACGCATGCTCTAAATTCGATGTTGGACGTTGGACGTTGGAGGTCGGACGTTTGCTGCTTCCCAAAAACTAACGCTCACAGCTTAACGTTCAATGGCCAACGCTCAATGACTTATCCGCGTCTCTTATCAAAATAGACATGGTGGACCTGAATCACATTTTTCTTTTTATCGCGGTGGTTTCGCCGCTGGTTGTTTTGGCACGGACGTGGCAACCGGGCGGAACTTATCGCGGGTGGCGCATCGCAGCGTCCGTTGTCCTCGCCATGACCGGCGCAGCCTGGCTCTTTTTCCGCGAGCAAGCTGGATACATCGGTGGCGGCGCCTGGTTCGCGTTCTTGTTTCTTCCGGCAATTGCGCTGCGAAAAGTGACGGAGCTCGCCGCGCGCCAGCGGTACAAAGCCGCGAGAAGACTGGCCATGGCTGTCCAGATTTTGCATCCGAACGCGGAATTGCGTGAGCAGATTGCGTCATTTCGCGTTCTTGAATCCCGTCGACACGAGGGCGCGTTGCACCCGTGGATTCAATCAGCCAACGCGCAGGAAGATCGACCCGTTTTGCGTCCCACGGGCAACCGATTGGATCAATCACCTGGGCGTCTCTGGAGCGCGCCGGCAGTTCTCGTTTTCATTCTTCTGAACATTGGCGCGTTTCTGTTCGAAATTTCATTCGGTGATTGGACCAATCCAGAAACGCTACACCGGCTCGGCGCGCTCGAACCATACGCAGTTGTCATGCAGGGCGAGTACTGGCGTCTTTTCACCGCGCTTTTCCTGCACGGGGGCTCCGCCCATCTCCTGTTCAATCTTTTTGCGCTCTATGTCCTGGGCCCGCCGCTGGAAAGAGCGATCGGCGGCGTGCGATTTACCGTCTGTTATTTGATTTCAGGATTTGGATCCAGCGCCGGCGTTGTGTTGCTAACCGTCTTTGGCGTCGTTCACGTGGCTCAGCTGGTCGGCGCATCCGGATGCGTCATGGGCATCGTAGGCGCGTGGGCGGGATTTTTGCTTCGACATCGTCACGCGCCAAGCGCGAAGCAGCGTTTGGCCAATATCACGATGATCGTCGTGATTCAGCTCGGGTTCGATCTCTCAACGCCGCAGGTCAGCATGGCGGCTCACCTTTGCGGATTGATCACGGGATTTGTCGTCGGGCTCGTGCTCGCGCCACGGAAGATGTCGATATAGCCATGCAACCCGTCGGTGGGTCGGCCCCGAAGGCTTTCGGGGCAATGCGACTAATAACCGCAAGGTTGGCCCATGTTATGCACAGCGATGAGATCGCGATGATCGCCAAAAAGTGTGGAAAGCGTCACCGGTCCGCTGGTCGCGCACGCGCACAACTTGCCGCGAGACGTTTTCTTGATTAACTCCCGCTCGATTTTCCATTTACCGCTTCTCCCATGCCGACATTTCAAACTTATCATGTGACTCCGACCTTGCCGGCGACGCTCGAGCCGTTGCGCGAAATGAGCTTCAATCTTTGGTGGACGTGGGAGCCCTCGGCCCGCCGCCTGTTTCGTCATCTCGACCCTGAGCTTTGGAACCGGACCAATCACAACCCGGTGCGCATGCTCCAGCTCTCGCGGCAATCGCGCCTGGAGGAGGTTTCGCAGGACAAAGCTTTCCTACGCGAGCTGAAGGAAGTCCATGACGCATTCCGCAATTATCTTGCCCGCAAAGACACTTACGGAAAAACGGGAGCAGGCAGCGCGATCAAGAATCCTGTCGCCTATTTTTCCGCCGAATTCGGTTTCCACGAATCGATCCCGAATTATTCCGGCGGCCTGGGCATTCTCGCGGGCGACCATTGCAAATCGGCGAGCGATCTCGATCTAAACTTCGTCGCGATCGGCCTGCTTTACCGCCACGGTTATTTCAAGCAGCAAATCGACAAGGAGGGCGTGCAGGAAGCAATCAACCTCAATCAAAACTTCCACGACCTGCCGATCCGCGAAGTGCGCCGCGGCGATGCGAACTTACTTATCTCGGTGCGAATTTTGGATCGCGAGGTTTTCGCGAAGATTTGGCAACTGCAAGTGGGCCGCGTCAATCTGTATCTTCTCGATACGGAGACTCCGGAAAACAGCGCCGAGGATCGATTGATCACCGCTGAGCTTTATGGCGGCGATCTGGAAATGCGGATGCGCCAGGAGATCATGCTCGGAATCGGCGGCGTCAAAGCGCTGAGCGCGCTTGGCATCGAAGCGGACGTCTTTCACATGAACGAAGGACACTCGGCCTTCCTCGCGCTCGAACGAATTCGTCTCAATGTTGTCGAGAAGAAGCTCGATTTTTATTCCGCCCTGCAAGTGGTGGCCGCGGCCAACGTTTTCACCACCCACACGCCTGTCCCGGCGGGCAACGATTCCTTCCCGCGCGAGATGATGCGGAAATATTTCGGCCAATTCGCGAAGGAGCTGAATATTCCATTCGACGAACTCTTCTCGTTCGGCCAAACGCGGGTCAACCCCAGCGATCCCTTCAGCATGACCATTCTGGCGTTGCGGCTCAGCCGGCACGCCAACGGCGTGAGCAAGCTGCACGGCGAAGTCACCCGATCGCTCTGGAAAGACGTTTGGACCGGCGTGCCGGTGCACGAAGTGCCGATCACTAGCATCACCAACGGCGTGCACACAAAAACCTGGATGGCGCCGGAGTTTTCCGCGCTCTATAGCAGGTATCTCCACGATTGGGAAGAACATCTCACCGAGGCGGATTTTTGGCGCGGGGTCATCGATATTCCTGATGCGCAACTTTGGGAGACGCATCAAAAACTGAAATTCCGTCTCGTCGAGTTCGTGCGCGAGAGAGTGCGCATGCGCCGGGAGCGTGTGGGCGAATCGCCGGAGGCGATCCGCCGGGTCAATCAGATTCTCGATCCGGAAATTCTAACGATCGGATTCGCCAGACGCTTTGCCACCTACAAGCGGGGAGCGCTCTTGTTCGGCAACAAGGAACGCCTCCATCGATTGCTTAACGACACGACGCGCCCGGTGCAATTTATTTTTGCCGGTAAGGCGCATCCGCGCGACGAAGCGGGCAAAGCGCTTATCCAAGAGGTTTACAAATTCAGCCGCCAAGCCGGCCTGGAGAACCACCTCGTCTTCCTCGAAGATTACGATAGTTACATTGCTCGCCGTCTCGTGCAGGGGGTCGATCTTTGGCTGAACCATCCACTCCGGCCCCTGGAAGCGAGCGGCACCAGCGGAATGAAATTGGCGCCAAACGGTGGACTCAACCTGAGCGTGCTCGATGGTTGGTGGCGCGAAGGATATAACGGCAACAACGGCTGGGCGATCGGCCCGGAGATCGACAACGGCACGATCGAATTTCAAAATGAAGTCGATGCGGGCAGTCTCTATCAACTGCTCGAGAACCAAATCATCCCACTTTATTACGCGAAACCGGACGGCAAACTTCCCCTCGCCTGGCTGCAATTGATGCGCGAATCGATTCGGAGCGTCACGCCGGTCTTCAACACCCATCGGATGGTGAAGGAATACACCGAGCGGCTTTACATTCCGGCCGCAAAATCGCACGAAGATTTTTCGCGCGACAATTGCTCAGCCGCCACGCACTTGAGCCAGTGGAAATCCAAAATGCGCAAAGATTGGCCGCAAGTGCGCATTCAAGACGTGCAGATCGGCAACACCGATCGGCAAAACATTCCGGTGGGCGAGTCGCTCCAGTTGAGCGCACGCGTTCATCTCGGGGCAGTTGATCCGAAACACGTGCGCGTTGAAGCCTATCACGGTGAATCAGATAACGGCGGCATCAAAAATCCTGCGGTTACAATTCTGGCGCAAAGCAGCCAGAACGGCGACGGCAGTTATATCTACCAAGGCTTGGTTCCCGCCTCCGAAAGTGGAGCCTACGGATTCAGCGTGCGGGTCGTCCCCACAAATCCGCACCTGATGCAAGAGCACGAGCTGCGCTTGATCACTTGGTCGTAAGCCGGCGGGCGAGAACAATTCTCTCAGCCGGGGCGAATCCTAACGAGTAGCCGTGTTACTGGAGCCGGTACGCTTCCACCAGTGCCACTCCCGTCGCGCCGTTGTTACCACGCACGATGACAGTGTAGTTGCCTGCGACCAGGGATGCCACGATAACCGATTCGCGAGTGTCGGCCGGCGCGAGCAGAGTCGCTTTAATCGCCGTCGGGTGCGTATCTCTCCAATTGTCGTTCGACCCGATGAGCGTCCCGTTTTGGTCGTGCAGTTCAATGTTCGGATCTTGCAGCGGCTGGGCAACGCCGTGAGAGCTGAGCGAGGGTCCAATCGCGCGCAGGACGATCACCGGCGGCTCGCCACTCGCGATAATGAATCCGCCAATCAAAACATCGTCGCCGGTTCCCACAAAACCCCGCGTGCTTACGTTAGCTAGAACGGATTGGCCGGCTGGGTTTAAATCATAAACTTCAGCCAGGGCGTTGCCGGTACCGCCATTCTTTCCGCTTACGATTGCCGTGTACGCGCCTGGCGCCAATGTCACTACGATTGCTGATTCGAGATTGTTTTGCGGGGCGAGGCCGGTCGCCTCGATCTCGGCCTGTTGCGTGTCCCTCCAATTATCGTTGCGCGCGACGATGGCCTGATTGCTATCATAAATTGTCAGCGTCGGATCGGCGAGCGGACCGGGGACCCCGAAATTCGAAAGGGATGGACCAAGCGCGCGCACGACCACTCTTTTTGCGTCCGTCCCGGTGATGATGAACCCGGCGATCAGCACATCTTCACCTGTGCCAACCTTCCCGCGAGTGGAAATATTCACAGCCTTGCCCAGTGGCGGCACCGCACCGCTGAGCACCCGGTCCGTTTCCGTTGCGATCTCGTGATCCCCGGCGGTAGTTGGATGAAGGTCGTCCCAGAACAGGTAATGGTCCGGGTTAACCGAGTCGCCTTGTGAACTGTCAGTCACATTGGTGAAGCCGTATTTGGCCGGCTCGGCCAGGACACGAATCACATTCAGCCAAATATCGAGTCCATAAAGTTGAATGTTGATGCCTTGCGCAGCCAATGCGCTTTGCTCGGCCGCAAGTGCCGCGTTCAATTGGCCCCGATAATTCACCGACGCCAGATCGAGTGCCGCCACTGTCGAAGGGTGGCCGAGCGAATTCGGCACGGCGCCAAGCGGGGGTACATTCGGGACCAAAAATTTTCGCGCTCCCGCTAGCGCGAGCCGATCGACCAGGGTGCGAACGCGACCTGCCGTCGCAGTAACGTTCGTCGCGCTTGAATCGTCAAAGAGGTCATTTCCTCCGCCCCAGAGGAGGTAAAGCGCATTGGGGTCGGGCGTGTTCGAGCCGAGATAATCGGCCACCTGTTTACCCATGTTATCGATCGTGATCGTGAAATCGCCGCCGCCGAACGGGAAGGGATTATTAATAATGGTGCGGTTGGTCTGGCCGTCTCGTGTCGTCGCGCCGCCGAACGCGTAGTCCACTCCGCCATCCAGACTGTTTCTCGCCACGGCCAAATTGAGAAAAGACCTGGCCAGCTGCTCGTGCCAGACGCCACTGTACAAACTCGATGCCGGCGAGGTGTCGAGATCGTCCGTAAAGCGGTAATTGCTGTAATCGAAATTGCTGCTCGGATAACTAAAGCCAAAGGTGTCTCGCACCCGATGCGCGATATTTCCGTCGTCGGACAGGCTATCCCCGAACACGAACAGGCTTGTGAATGTAGGAGCTGTCTGCGCCAGGCTCACGCCGGCAAGCAACAAGGCCAAGGCTGCCGCTGGAAAAAAGCTTCCGTAAATACGCGTCCAGCGACCTGCAAAGAATTCCCGTAACATCCCTCTTGTTGATTCGGATTTCGATGACCAAACGGTTCTATCCAAAAAATTGTGATCAGCTGCTCGTGATTTCTTGCCAGGTTGCAGCCCCGAAAGCTTCGGGGCTGCCTCTACAGATTATGCGATCTCGCTCAGTGCGCGGATAAACTCCGCGAAGTCTTTGCCATTGCGCGCGGCGTGATTGAGCGCGTCGAGACGCGTGTCTAATGAGGCTTCCGGCAAAGCGATGCGACGTGATTGCGATCCATTTGCGAAAACGATCTCGTCCCACTGGATCGAGGTAATTTCGTCGTTGAAGCGCGCGACCGAACGGCCGCGGAAAAATGCGCGGGTGGTTTCCGGCGGCGTAAAGATCGCCATCTTGATTTCGTCTTCACTGACGATTCGCCGCATCGACCCTTGCCGCGCAAGCTCGTAATACAGACCGCGCTCAAGATCGACATTGTGATATTCGAGATCGATCGATTGCAGCCACGGATCGCTCCAGGCAAGTTTCTCTTCTTCCTGCAGTGCGTCGAGCAGGAATTTCTTCGCCGCCCAATCGACGCGATCCCGCGTCACCATCACATCGCGCTCCAAATCATTCAGAACATTTTCCCATTCGCCCAAAATCCACTCTCGATCTTCATCCGCGCTGTTATCGATCTTGGCCGCGGCTGCGAGATAAATCCGTTGCACTTCAATCGCGGAAATCTTGCGACCGTCTTTCAGCTCGATAATCCAATCGTAAGTTTGATCGCGGCTGATTGATTTGTTCGCGTCAATCGGTTGCGCGATCTCGAGTTGCGGCGTTTTCCCACGCTCAATCAAATCCAAAACCAGAGAAGTAGTACCGATT
>JBAQJG010000079.1:0-1877 GCA_049300145.1 Chthoniobacterales bacterium
TCTGGTCGTTCGTGGTCAACAACTACCTGCTCGGCAAGTCGCCCTTCCCGTTCGACCTGTTGTACTGGAACGCCGATTCGACGCGTATGCCGGCCGCGATGCACAGCTTCTACCTGCGCAACATGTACCAGGAGAACTTGCTGGTAAAACCCGGCGGCATCACTTTAGACGGCGTGCCGATAGATCTGAGGAAGATCAAGACGCCGTCCTTTCTACTGTCGACGCGCGAGGACCATATCGCGCCGTGGCGGTCGACCTATGCCGCCACCCAGATATATCGCGGCCCAGTCAAATTCGTGCTGTCTGCCTCCGGCCACATCGCGGGCGTGGTAAACCCGCCGGGCGGCAAATACGGCCATTGGGAGAATGAAAAAAACCCGCCGACACCGGAAGAATGGCTCGCCACCGCGACCGCCCGCTCCGATTCCTGGTGGCCGCTATGGGAGCACTGGATCTCGCAGTACGCCGGCGGCGAGGTGCCGGCACGCCACCCCGGCGACAGAAAGCTGAAACCGATCGAGGACGCGCCGGGCTCCTACGTCAAGGTGCGCGCTGCAGATTGACAATCGAATTCAACGGCGCAAGGTGTTCACCAATGGCGGATGAACCCAATGATCTGGTACTCATTGATCTGCGCCGTATTGATGAGCGCCTTGCTGGCCTCGAGCGCGAATTCATGCTCCGGATGACTGGGCTCGAAGCTGGCATGGGATCTTTAGAGGCCCGATTTTCCGGCCTCGAAGTTCACTTCGCTGCGCTCGAAGTTTGCGCTGACACGATCGGCCACCGCCTGGACCGCATCGAGCGGCGGCTTGATCTGGTTGACTCCTCGGTTTGATCTAAACCCAGGCTCCATGTCAAATTCCTAGTTTCGGGCCGGTTTGCCGTAGCAAGCCGGCTCAGAGGACGACGGCACCGCAAACCGTGGGCGTGCCCGGTGCGGTCGCTGCGGCGAAACCCCGAGGGAGGAAACTGTGCTCGGTTGGTTCGGCGACTTGAACGCCAAGGAACGCCGGACGATGGGCGCCTGCTTTGGCGGCTGGGCGCTCGATGCGTTCGACGTACAGATGTACAGCTTTGTCATTCCTACGGTCATTGCACTGTGGGGTCTGTCGCGCGGCGAAGCCGGACTCATTGGCACGGTGACGTTGCTGATCTCGTCACTCGGCGGGTGGTTCTCCGGCACGCTCGCCGACCGGTTCGGCCGGGTGCGGATGCTGCAGATCACGATCCTGTGGTATTCGGTATTCACGTTCCTCTGCGCCTTCGCGCAGAATTTCGAGCAGCTTTTCGTGTTGCGGGCCTTGCACGGGTTCGGCTTCGGCGGCGAATGGGCTGCCGGGGCCGTGCTGATGGGCGAGGTGATCCGCGACAAATACCGCGGCCGCGGCGTCGGCATCGTGCAGACCGGCTGGGCCATTGGTTGGGGCGCCTCGGCGCTGATCTATACAGCGCTCTACGCCTTTCTGCCGGAGGCGATCGCCTGGCGTGTGCTGTTCGCGATCGGCCTGTTGCCGGCGGTTCTGGTGTTCTGGATCCGCCGGCATATCGACGAGCCCGAAATCTTTCGAGACACCCGAGATCGCACATCGGTTGGCTTCGGACATCTCTTCGCCGCGTTCCGGGGGCCGCATCTGTGGACCACGGTCAAGGTGACGTTGATGGTCGCCGGCGCTCAGGGTGGCGGCTACGCCCTCGGTCTCTGGATGCCGACCTATTTGCGCACGGTGCGCGGATTGTCGGCGACCAGCACCGGGGGGTTTCTGTTGGTCCAGATCCTCGGCGCGTTGTTCGGCTTCTTGTTGGGCGCCTATCTGAGCGACGCGATCGGCCGGAAATGGACGTTCATGTGGTCGGCGATCGGATCCTTCGTAATG
>JBAQJG010000080.1:0-5856 GCA_049300145.1 Chthoniobacterales bacterium
GACCAGCACCGAGTGACGTTCAATTCAGATCTTCTCGCGCTTTCCTCAGCTTCGCCAGTTGCTCGCTGAAATGCCTCTGCCGTTGTCGATGTTCTTCGACCACCGCCGCCGGCGCACGATCGACAAAAGATTTATTTTCCAATTTGCTTTCCACGGTTCGCAATTCGTCCTCGATCTTCGCGATATCTTTGTTGAGTCGCTCGCGCTCGGCGCCGAGATCTCGTTGGTCGGCGTTGACCCAAACTTCGCCTATCGCGCTAAGACCGACAACGCCGGTCGCGGGCACAGAGCTGGATAGGCTAACGGTCTCAGCGGTGAGCAGTCGAGATAACGTCGCAAGCTGTTCTTCGATCCCCCGAATACTCGAATTCACGCCGAACTGGGCTTTCTTGTTCGATGGGATTCCGGCTTCGGCGCGCAAGTTTCGACCCGTCTGCACGGTGTCATAGATTGCGGAGACGAGTTCTCGCTTTTTCGTAAGATCGGCATCTTCTAGCGCGATCTTTTCCGGCGGCCGGATGAACTGAATCGAATCTTTGCCAAGGCCAAGCAACGACCACAATTCTTCCGTGATGTGCGGCATGAATGGATGGAGCAAACGCAGAAACGCTGAGAGCACAAAATCCATCACCGCCAGCGCCGACTTCTTCTTGGCCTCGTCGTCGCTGAAGATGTCGGTCTTGGCCGCTTCGACAAACCAGTCGCAATAGTCGCTCCAGAAGAAATCGTAAAGACGTTGGGCGACAACATTGAATTGGTATTCGCGATAAGCCGCGTCGATTGCGTCGATCGTTTCATTTAATCGCGCCAACAGTTCTATCGCGTAGATCGACAATTGCTTATTATCGATCTTGGGCGCAGCTGCGCTCGGGCCGTGCATTTGCCGAAAACGCGCTGCGTTCCAAAGCTTGGTTGCGAAATTGCGTCCCTCTTCGATTTGCTTTTCGTCGAAGCGAATGTCCTGGCCGCTCGGCGCGATGCGCATAAGACCAAACCGCAAACCGTCCGCGCCGTACTTGTCGATCAAATCGAGCGGATCGGGCGAGTTGCCTAACGATTTGCTCATCTTGCGGCCCTGCCTATCGCGAATCAGCCCGGTAAAATAAACGTCGCGGAACGGAATATTGTCTTCGTCGCGCTCCGATTTTCCCGGCTTGAACTCGAGGCCGGCAATGATCATGCGCGCGACCCAAAAGAAAATAATGTCCGGCGCGGTCACGAGCACGCTGGTCGGATAGAATTTCTTCCGTGTCTCTTCGTCCATCGTCTCATAGGCCCAGAGCCACGACGAAAACCACGTGTCGAGCGTGTCCGGATCTTGCGTCCAGTCCGCACCCGGCGACTCGATCTGCACACGAATGTTCCTCTCTTCTGTAGAGGCAGCCGTGTCGGCCGCATTCCCTTGTTTCGCAGGCGACACGCCCGCCTCTGCAGATTTTGATTTCCGGTACCACGCCGGTATCCGGTGTCCCCACCACACCTGACGGCTGATGCACCAATCCTGAATGTTCTCCAGCCATTGCGCGTAAACCTTTTCCCAGTGCGCTGGAAAGAATCGGATAAGATGTTCGCGCACTACCGCCAGCGCTTCCCTGGTCTTCGGATATCGCAGAAACCATTGCTCGCTGATGCGCGGCTCGATCGGCACTTCGCTGCGTTCGCTGAAACCGACGTTGTTTTCGTACGGCTCGGTTTTCGCAAGTAAACCGCGCGCTTCCAGCAATTCCGCCGCCTTTGTTCGCGCTTCGAATCGATCCATGCCGTCCAATTCAGGAACCGCCGGACAGTTGATGCGCCCATCGGGATGGAGAACATCGACAACCGGCAGGTTGTGGCGCTGGCCGATGTCGAAATCGACTTTGTCGTGGGCTGGCGTGACCTTCAATACGCCGGTTCCAAATTCGGGGTCGATCGCTTCGTCGGCAATTATCGGCAGTTTCTCGCGAGCGAGCGGACGCCACGCGTGCTTACCAACAAGATCGGCGTAACGCTTGTCTTGTGGGTGAAACGCCACACCGGTGTCCGCCATGATCGTTTCCGGCCGAGTCGTTGCGACTTCCAGAAAACGCCCCGGTTCTTCGACAATTTCGTAACAGACAAAATACAATTTCCCTTTTTGCGGTTTGTTATTGACTTCCTCGTCGGAAAGCGCAGTTTGCGCCGCCGGATCCCAATTAATCATCCGGCGCCCTCGATAAATCAGGCTTTTGCCGTAAAGATCGACAAAAACGTTTTGCACGGCGCGGACATAATCGTCATCGAGGGTGTAGCGTTGTCGCGACCAATCGCATGAACAGCCAAGCCTTTTGAGCTGTTCGATAATAATTCCACCATGTTTGCCCTGCCAATCCAGCACGCGGCGTAGAAATTCCTCGCGGCCGAGATCGTGACGCGTCTTCTTCTCCGTTCGGCGGAGATATTTTTCGACTGCTGTTTGGGTGCCAATGCCGGCGTGATCGGTCCCCGGCAACCAAAGCACTTCGAACCCGAGCATGCGCGCCCGGCGCGCCAGAATGTCCTGGATAGTGTTGTTGAGCACATGCCCGAGGGTGAGCACGCCAGTGACGTTCGGCGGCGGAATGACAATCGAGAAAGTCGGTTTCGACGAGTTCGGATCGGCCGTGAAATCGCAATGCTCGATCCAACGCGCGTACCATTTCGGCTCCACGCTCGCAGGATCATACGTCTTCGACAGCTCGGGCATCGCGCAGCAATCATCCAAGAGGCCCAGGTGTTTGCAAAATGAAAAGGTAGGGCGCGACTAAAGCCTGCCCGCCGTGGCGGCGCCGCGCCGGATGCGGGAATAATCCGCCTCTCCCCTTCGTGAAGGGGAGAGGATTGAGGTGAGGGGTTTTCAGCGCACGCGGCTCACACTGCAACCCTCGCAGTACCCTCTCCCGTAAAAAGCGACAGGCGCTCCGCTCACGCCAACGCAGCGCGCATTCGCATCACAACGCTCTTGCGCCATCTTGTGACAGCCCTCACCTTCCGTTGCATGTCAGACTTGCGTCCAATCGGTGTCTTCGACTCCGGAATTGGTGGCCTAACCGTGGTCAAGGCGTTGCGCGATTTGTTGCCTAACGAAGAAATTTTTTACCTGGGAGATACCGCACGTATCCCATATGGGAGCAGAAGCCCGGCCACGGTTGAGCGCTATAGCGTGCAGATGGCCGAAATGCTCGTTACCGAAAACGCAAAGATTGTTGTTGTCGCATGCAACACCGCGTCCTCGGTCGCATTGCCTAAATTGAAAGGAAATTTGCCGGTGCCGGTGATCGGCGTGATCGAGCCTGGCGCGCAAGCGGCGGTCGCTGCAACTCGAAATCGGCACGTCGGAGTTATCGGGACACGCGCGACAATTCGCAGCGGTGCATACGAGAAAGCGCTTCGTGCTCTCGATGGCGATGTCCGGGTAAGCAGCCGCGCATGTCCGTTGCTCGTGCCCCTGATCGAGGAAGGATTGTTCGAAGACGAAGTCACCGATCGGATGATCGCGCGCTATCTCTCACCGATGATCGCGGATGCAATCGACACGCTCGTGCTTGGCTGCACCCATTATCCCCTGCTCTCCCAAGCAATCGCGCGCTCGTTAGGCGACACCGTTCGTCTCGTTGATTCAGCGATGAACTGCGCCCGCGCCGTTCAGGAATTGCTCGATCGACAATCACTCCGTGCGCCTCCGGAAAACCGCGGCCATCTTCAAGTGGCATTGACCGACAGACCGGACAATTTTCTGCGCGTCGCGCGGGAAGCGTTGCAATTAGAAATCGGAGAAGTGCAATTGCGAGAGGTGTTACACGGCGCGCCATCTGCGCTGTAGCGGCAGGCGTGTCGCCCGCAATCCTGCTTTGTAGCAGCGCTTTCCGAGCGTCGGAACTAGATAAATCGACGGTAAAGACCGCCGCTACAGTTTCGCTTGTTGAGCTTTCGGCAAACTCTTCACCACGAGCCCATAGGAGTGGTCGATCATTCTGCGCAGCTCCGGCTCGGGAATCCCGCTGTCGATCTCAACTGTATTCCAATGCTTTTTGTTCATGTGATAACCTGGTTGGACCTGCTCGTATCGGTCCCGCAACTCAAGTGCGAAATCAGGATCGCATTTCAAATTCGCCCTTGTGGGAACTTCATCCAGCGGCGCGAGCGCGAATATCTTGCCGGCAACTTTGAAGACGAGAACATCTTCGCAAATGGTGTCTCTTCGGTTGTACCCGGCTTGGCCAGGCAATATTCGCGAAACGATTCGACATCCATTTCAGCTGTAGCGGCCCCGAAATCTTTCGGGGTCGCATTTTTTTCTGTTGTCGGGCAGAACAACGTTAACGGATGCGCGAGGTGAGAATGCCGACCAGATCTTTGATCAAATGTGCCCCTGTTTCGTCGAAATCACTATTGCAGACGCGCTACAAAGAGCGGAATCGATGCTTCATGCCGATCGTCTACTGCCAGATCGATCGAATACTCATCAAACCTTGGTAGCTTCAGTTGCTGAATACCAAGAGCAAGCGACACCGTGGAAGTGGAGTCGTTGCCGCGAAATCGCACCTCAGTCGCAGCGTCTATCGTCGGCATCACCGATGCGCCATCCGGATTGACAAATGCAATCCGAATTCGTTTCTGTCCCTCTTCCACGCGTTCAAAACGCAATTTAATCGCCAACGCGCATTGCGCGTGGGTCACCGGCACTTCCCTCGCGCTCAGGCGATCGAACGAGCCGAGGATGTTCAACTTGCCTGCGGCATCAACCGTAGCCGCATCGCACAACGTAAAAATTTCAACTTTCATTGTTCATGTGTAATGGCGGGCGTGTCGCTCGCGCTCATACTTAGGTAAACTACATCTTCCTCAACCGAATGACGATGTCGAATGGCCAGGTATATTCGCGAAACGATTCGACGTCTACTCTCAGCTTGTAGCGGCCCCGAAAGCTTTCGGGGTCGCATTTTTTCCTGTTGTTCGAGCAGCACAGAGTTAACGGATGCGCGAAGCCAGAGTGCTGACCAGCTCCGTGATCGGCACGCGCTCCTGTTTCATCGAATCGCGATCGCGCAAGGTGACGGTGTCTCGCAGCGTCGGATCTTTTTCGCCGAGGGTTTCGAAATCGACAGTCACCGCAAAGGGTGTACCGATTTCATCCTGGCGCCGGTAGCGGCGTCCGATCGCGCCGCCTTCGTCGTAAAAAACGTTCATGTGCGGCCGCAAAAGATCGATAATCTCTTTCGCTTTGGCGACGAGTGGCTCCTTGTTCTTCAGCAGCGGAAACACTGCACACTTCATCGGCGCCATGCGCGGATGAAACCGCAACACGATGCGCGTTTCTAATTTTCCTTTCTCATCCGGCGCTGTGTCCTCATCATAAGCTTCGCAAATGAGCGCCAGCACGGTCCGATCCACGCCCGCGCTCGGTTCCACCACATGCGGAATAAACCTCTGCTTCGTTTCTTCATCGAAATACTCCAGGGGCTTTCCACTCGCTTTCTGGTGCTGCGCTAAATCGTAATCGGTGCGATAAGCGACGCCCTCCAGTTCCTGCCGGCCAAAGGGAAAATCGTACTCGACGTCGTAAGTGCCTTTTGAATAAAAGGCCCGCTCTTCATCGGGAATCTCGTGCGCGTGCAGCTTTGTGCGTGGGATGCCAATGTTCTCGTAGAACTTCAGTCGCTCTTCGAGCCAGTAATCCAGCCACTTCATCCCCTCCTCCGCGCGGCAAAAATATTCCAGCTCCATCTGTTCGAACTCGCGCGAGCGAAACGTGAAATTGCGCGGATTAATTTCGTTTCGAAAAGCTTTCCCAATCTGCGCGATGCCAAACGGCAGCTTCTTGCGCGAAACTTCCAGCACGTTCTTGAATTGCACGAA
>JBAQJG010000081.1:0-6792 GCA_049300145.1 Chthoniobacterales bacterium
GTCCATGACCTGCTTGCGCGTAACTTTTCCGACTTTTTCTTTGTTCGGCTCTTTTGATCCGGCGGCGATGTTTGCCGCCTTTTTCAATAGCACAGCAGCGGGCGGACTTTTGGTGATGAAGGTGAACGACTTGTCTTTGAAGACGGTGATCACGACCGGCAAAATGTCGCCGGCTTGTTTCTGGGTGGTGGCGTTAAATTCTTTGCAGAACGCCATGATGTTCACCCCGCGCGGTCCGAGTGCGGTACCGACGGGCGGCGCCGGGTTCGCTTGTCCGGCGGGAATCTGCAATTTGATCTGTGCTACGACTTCTTTGGCCATGGTATTTCGTTAAAGCGTTGAATCGTTAAAGGGTTAAAGCGAAAAACTACCCGCGTTCGACTTGCCAGTACTCGAGTTCTACCGGCGTGGCGCGGCCGAAGATGGTGACGGAGACGCGGAGTTTGCCGCGCTCGGGATCGATTTCTTCGACAATGCCGTTCTGATTTTGGAATGGGCCATCGGCGACCTTCACGGTTTCGCCAACTTCGAAGCTGACTTTCGGTTTTACCTTTTCTTCGCGCTCTTTCATTTGCGCGAGCATGCTCTCGACTTCCGACGGGCGCATCGGGATCGGTTTGTCTTTCGTGCCGGCAAAACCGATCACGCCGGGTGTGTCGCGGATGAAATACCACGTACGCCCGACCAGCTGATTGTTCTCATCGAGCAAATGCATGTTGACGATCAGGTAGCCGGGAAAAAATTTGCGCGTGGTTTCGCTTTTCTTGCCCTTTTTTATTTCCGAGACGCGCTCGGTTGGGACGAGCACTTCGTAAATCAAATCGCCCATCTCCTCGGTTTTGACGCGCTTCTCGATGTTCTCGCGCACTTTGTTTTCCTGACCGGAAAGGACGTGCACGACGAACCATTGATCTTTGCCTGCGAGTGCCTGTGCCATAATCAATGCAACCGGGTGAAGAAATGGACCACGTTCACGAGGACAAAATCGAAAAGGGCGACGTACCCGCCGAGCAATAACATCGCGATGATGACGACCAGAGTCGAGTCAGTTAGCTCTTTGTAGCGGCGGATGCCTTTTTCCTTTGTGTCCCACGGCCAGGAACACTTTTGCAACTCGACCTTCACTTCGTTGAAGAAGTTTTTGGTTTTCGTGATCATGGGGATCGTTGAATCGTTGAAGGGTTGAAACGTTGAAGCGAGTCGCCCCGCGGAGCCAATGATTTCACGATTTAACGCTTTAACTGTTTAACGGGCTTTAGTCTCTAAACACGCCAGGAGGGACTCGAACCCCCAACCGACGGTTTTGGAGACCGCTACTCTACCAATTGAGCTACTGGCGTCTTTCGTCGGTAAGTTAGTCCAGAATTTCGCTGACGCGACCGGCGCCGACCGTTTTTCCGCCTTCACGAATGGCGAAGCGAATTGTCTTTTCCATGGCGATGGGCGTGCCCAGATCCACTTCGATGGCGATGTTGTCGCCGGGCATGACCATTTCCACGCCCTCGGGCAGCTTGACCGCTCCGGTCACATCCGTGGTGCGGAAATAAAATTGCGGCCGGTAATTGGTAAAGAACGGCGTATGGCGGCCGCCTTCCTCCTTACTCAGCACATAGACCTCCGCCTTGAACTTCTTGTGCGGTGTAATCGATCCCGGCTTGGCGATGACCTGGCCGCGTTCCACTTCTTCCTTTTTCAATCCGCGCAGCAGAACGCCGACGTTATCGCCCGCGCGCGCTTCATCGAGAAGTTTACGGAACATCTCGATGTCGGTCGCGGTGGTCTTGGAGGTTGGCTTAATGCCAACAAGCTCCACTTCCTCCATTTTCTTGAGCACGCCGCGCTCGACACGACCGGTTGCGACCGTGCCGCGGCCTTCAATATTAAACACGTCCTCGATCGGCATGAGAAATGGCTGATCGATCGGCCGCTCGGGAACCGGGATGTAATCGTCGATTGCGGCCACCAAAGCGAGCACCTGCTTTTCTGCTTCAGCATCGCCTTCCAGCGCCTTAAGCGCACTCCCCTTCACGATCGGGATTTTGTCTCCCGGAAATTCGTACTGGGTGAGGAGATCGCGCACTTCCATTTCGACAAGATCGAGAAGCTCGGGGTCGTCGACCATATCAACCTTGTTCAGAAACACGACCACGGAAGGCACACCGACCTGGCGCGCGAGCAGAATGTGCTCACGTGTCTGCGGCATAGGACCGTCCGCCGCGCTCACGACCAGGATCGCGCCGTCCATTTGCGCTGCGCCGGTGATCATGTTCTTGACGTAGTCGGCGTGACCGGGGCAATCGACATGCGCGTAGTGGCGCTTTTCGCTTTGATATTCCACGTGCGCCGTATTGATCGTGATGCCGCGCTCTTTTTCCTCGGGCGCGTTGTCGATGGAATCGTAGGCGCGCACTTCGGCCATGCCTTTTTTGGCGAGCACGCTGGTGATGGCGGCGGTGAGGGTGGTTTTGCCGTGGTCCACGTGACCGATCGTGCCGACGTTCACGTGCGGCTTGTCGCGTTTAAATGCTTCCTTAGCCATTTCAATTCTCCTGGTTAATTAAACTAAACTACATCTTTTCATCTAACTGTCGTTGCCGGTCGCGAGCTCACTCTGGAGCCCATGACCGGGATTGAACCGGTGACCTCGTCCTTACCAAGGACGTGCTCTACCAACTGAGCTACATGGGCCGCTCTTCGTCATCTCGATGCTCGCCGCGTCTCCG
This sequence comes from Chthoniobacterales bacterium, assembly GCA_049300145.1. Lineage (GTDB taxonomy): Bacteria > Verrucomicrobiota > Verrucomicrobiia > Chthoniobacterales > UBA10450 > AV133. The sequence goes on from JBAQJG010000081.1 coordinate 2,724, forward strand.
GGGCGGAGCCGAGCGACGAACCGGTTTCACTTCCACTAGAGAGCTAAAAGTCCCAGAGCCGCGTCAAACTTTGCAATTTGAACGACCATGGGACCACCTCGTTCCAGCAAAAAGCGTCCGCAAGCTAACAGCGCGCTCGTGGGTGTCAAAGAAATTTCTTCTCCCCCGCTTATCGAATTCGTCCGCTGCTGGCTTCGCCTTCGCTCTTCCCTCGGGTGACCAAGCGCGCCACGACCGCGATGATAGCGAGCACTGCAATCGCAATCCCAATATTGAGCGGAGTGATCAAGCCAGGGGCCTCCTTGGGTATCGGCGTCGCGGTGGGCGGCGGGGCATTCCTAGCAGCCAGCATGCCTTGGGCGTATTGCAACCGCTGCACTGTGTCGTAGTCGTCCGGCTTTAGTTTTAGCGCGGCTTCGTAATCAGCGATCGCCTTCTCGTACTGAGTCATGGACACATAGGTCGCTCCGCGCTTAACCAGGGGTTCAGCGTCGGCCGGGTTTTTCTCAATCATCGCCGTGTAGTCACTGATCGCCGCGTCATAATTTTTCAAATTCCGGTTCGCCCAGGCACGTCGATCGTAACTTTGCGGATCGTTCGGATTCTTTTCGATCGCGGTGGTAAAATCCGCAACCGCCCTGTCCCACTGAGTCAGGCCGATCTCAGCGAAACCACGGAATTTGTAAGAAACGGCTTCATCAGGCTTTAATTGGACTGCTTTATCCAGATCGGCCAGCGCGGCATCGAATTGGTTTTGCAGCACCTCGGTCTGCCCGCGCTCCATGTAGCCAACGTACTCTTTTGGTGCGAGCTCGATTGCTTTGGAAAAATCGCCGGTCGCCTCGGCAAATTTGCCACTCGCGCGATAGGCGGTACCGCGATTGTTGTAACCGTGAGGATCTTTCGGACTGGCTTGGATGGCTTTCGTAAATTCAGCGATGGCCGCGTCGTATTGCTTTTGTTCCGCCAGCTCGATCCCGCGCTTGTTATATCCGCCCGCATCGCCGGCCGGCGCCCGCTTTGCCGAAGTACTTTCTGTTTGCGCAATCCATAAAAATGTCGCCATCGCCAGTGTGATTGTTTGCTTATTCAAGGTATTCATTTCTCCTCCGAAACTACTTTTTGAGCGATTAATCGTTTATAAGCGAGGAAATTCGCGCGCCAAAATCAGCCACCAAACGATGAAGCAATCGCCCGAAATTGAAATGATCGATCTAGGCGGCCGCACCAATCTTTCGAAAGGCTACGCTGCGGTCTTCGCCACGGTCGTTATCTGGTCGATGCCGTCGCTCTTTCAATATTACTTGAATCGCTACTACGACCCTTGGGCACAGAATTTTTATCGCTATTGCGTCGCCTGCATCGCCATCGCCCCGCTTGTCTTGTATCGGCTTGGCCGTGGCGGCCCGCGTCTTGATTGGCGCGCTCTGATGTTATGCCTCGTTCCGTGCTTCCCGAACGTCGTCCACCAAATCACGCAGGTGATGGCCCTTTTCTACATGGGTCCGGGCGTTTACGCGATTTTCACCCGTTCATCGGTCATCTTCACCGCACTGCTCGCGCTCGCCTTCTTTCCGGAGGAACGCTACGTGATCCGTCAATGGCAATTTCAAGCCGGCACCGTTCTCGGCTTAATCGGCGCGTTCGGTGTGATTTGGTTCCAATCGAGCGGACAAGATCGACATATTGCGCTGCCCGGCTTGATTATCGCCTTCACCGCCACATTTTGCTGGGCGCTCTACGGCGTCTTGATCAAGCGTCCTTCCGCGCAGCTCGGCTCGATTCGCAGTTTTGGTTTGATCAGCTTCGTAACCTCGATACTCCTCCTGCCCTTAACATTCGCTTTTGGAAAGATCGACACTCCGCTTCACGCGGGCGTGCACGTTAACGTCGTTCTCATCATCTCCGCCGTCAGCTGCATTACGCTCGCCCACGTTTTGTATTACGTCGCGATTCGCGAAATCGGCGTCGCGCTCGCGCAAACTCTGCAACTCCTTTGTCCCGCCGGCGCGCTGGCACTTTCCGCCTGGATTTTTCACGAACGCCTCACCCACGCGCAATTGTGGAGCGCCGCCATTCTGCTCCTCGGGGCCTTTCTCGCCATGCGAACAAAACCGACGGTCGCCGTTGAATCCGCAGAAAATCTCTAGCGCAGCGCAGCAATCAAATTTTACACTCCCCGCGGAATGAACCTGAAAGCGTATCTCAAGTCGCGGCAAGAAAAGATCGAGCGCGCTCTCGATCGGCATCTGCCGAAAGAGAGCACGAAACCGGTGACTATTCACAAAGCCATGCGCTACAGCTTGTTCGCCGGCGGAAAACGATTACGGCCGATTCTTTGTCTTGCCGCCGCCGAAACTTGCGGCGGAAAGATCGACAATGCGCTTCCGCTCGCTTGTGCACTCGAATGCATCCACACCTACTCGCTCGTGCACGACGATTTGCCGAGCATGGATAACGACGATTTCCGCCGCGGCCGTCTCACCTGCCACAAGGTTTTCGGCGACGGCATTGCCGTCCTTGCCGGCGACGCGTTGCTGACCATTGCCTTTGAAATTGTTTCGCGGGCGAAACCAACTTCGCGCTATAACATGTCGACCTTATTGCGTGAAGTTGCTGTAGCAGCCGGCAGCCGGAAGCTCATCGCCGGACAAGTAGCTGATCTGGAAGCGGAAGGAAAAGAGACAACGCGCGCCGGCTTGCGTTACATTCATGAGAACAAAACCGCCGCGATTCTGACGACCTCCGTTCGGCTCGGGGCGATGAGTGCAAACGCAAAGCCGAAACAGCTCGCCGCGATCACAAGGTTCGGTCGTGCTCTTGGCCTCGCCTTCCAAGTCATCGACGATATTCTCGATGTAACGCAAACATCCGAGAAGCTCGGCAAGAGCGCCGGAAAGGATGTCGCAGCGAAAAAGGCGACATATCCGGCGATAATTGGTTTGGACAAATCGCGCGCCGAAGCCAAACGACTGACCAAACAAGCACATAATGCATTGTCGATCTTCGGTACGAAGGCCGAAGCGCTGCATGCGCTGGCCAATTATTTACTCGAGCGCGAGTACTGATCGCTGATTTCTGTGGGAGCGCACGCGCCCTCGCGTGCTGGCGATTGATCACGCCAACGCTAGATTTGGATCGATTTCCTCCGTCACCTTCGATTCAAACCCAGTATCGAGTCGTAACGACGCAGCGAAGGCGATCATCGCTGCGTTATCGGTGCACAACCACGGCTCCGCGCTTTCAAATTTAAATCCTTCGCCATCGCAGGCGTCGCGCAGCTGCCGTCGCAATTCCTCGTTGCAGCTCACCCCGCCGCTCACCGTGATCAGATCGACATCATATCTCTTCGCCGCCGCGATCGTTTTGCGCACCAAGACATCGACAATTGCTTGTTGAAACGACGCGCAAAGATCCGCCAGGAAATCCCCCCGTAACTTTGGGAGTAGATAGCGTACCGCCGTTTTCAATCCGCTGAAACTAAAATTCTCCGAGTCGAGCATGCTCCGCGGCAAATCGAACCGGCTCGCATTGCCCTTGCGTGCATTTTTTTCAATCTCGGGCCCGCCGGGGTAACCGAGCCTGAGCATCTTCGCGACTTTGTCGAACGCTTCACCCGCAGCATCGTCCACGGTGCGACCAATCAATCGATAATCGCCCAGCCCAGCTACTTGGACTAACATCGTATGTCCGCCACTGACAATCAGCGAGATGTTCGGCTTGATTTCGGATTGCAGCCTTTGGAAGACGGGCGTCTCGTCTGTCATGGCAGGCGGGCTTCCAGCCTGCCGAATCCGACCCGCGACAGCCGGGACGGCTGTCTGCCTTGACAGGTCAGGAGACCTGTCTTCCAAAAAAAACGGCGAGAGCAGATGAGCTTCGAGGTGATTAATCGCCAGGTACGGTTTGCCAAAACCAATCGCCAACCCTTTCGCAATCGATGCGCCGATCATCAACGAGCTTGCGAGACCGGGTCCGCTTGTGGCGGCAAAAGCGTCCACGTCCGCCATGTCGATCTTCGCCGCGCGGGTCGCGCGTTCGAGCAGCCGCGGCGCGTAGACAAGATGAT
>JBAQJG010000082.1:0-2839 GCA_049300145.1 Chthoniobacterales bacterium
CGTGAAGTTGTCTTCGCGACACCCTTTGCTGTTGTTAGCGGAGCTTCAACCGGTGTTTCGACCGGCTTAGCATGTTCAATGCGGACCAATTCGTTCTGCGCCGGCGGAGGCGTGCCGCTCGGCGCCAGACCCGCCGCAACCGGCACCTGGCCTCCCGCGCCCGCTGATCGGCGATACATCGCGTAATGCAGTTCAGCTTTGCGACGGGGGTCTTCCTTAAACAAGGGCCAGCCCCCCGCGAGGTTAAGGTTAAGCGGTGGCTCGAGACGAAAAGTGCCCGGCCCTCGGGTGACCGTGTAAGTTCCATAGAGCAATGGAATGGCAGTGATCATGATGCGCCCATCAACCAGCCGCTCCGCGTGAACGACGGCGGAAAGATCATGTGTGCGTTCGAGTTTGATTTCCAAGCCCACGCTCAATGTTTGCTTTATCAGGGGCACGGTGGCGGCATCGGCCGGATAGACGTGTTCCATGAGCAATTCGCCATGATCGACTGCGTTGGTGAGCGCGACCATCCCGGAGGTGAAAACATCGTTCGGCTCCAGCTCACGTGCTACCATGATCGCGTATCGACCGATCACGTACGGAACCAGGCCCGGCACCCGGAGATAGTTTCGAATATAATTGCGCGCTAATTCTGCGTTGGTTCTGGCGAGCTCCGCGGAGCCCATCGCGACATATCGGTCGTAGAGCTGCTTCGCGTTCAGGAATTCACCGGCCGGTGCAGCGGTCAACTCGAAGCGCTTGGGCGGCTCGATCTTGTGCAGCCTTTGCAGGATGCGATAACTATCCGGCCGCTCGGGTTGAGCGAAGATGTAAAAACTGCCGAGCCAAGCTGCGAGGGCGAATCCGGTCAGGAGCAGAATCGCCACCGTCCACGCGAAATAATTGATCCGGCGCCGAGGGCCGGCGTACAGCTCTTCCTGCTGGAAAAGACGGGGGTCCATTAACCGCAAACGAGAAAATTCCTCGGTTTCAAACGCGGCGGGCCGCTTCGAACGACGAGCCGCATCCGCAGGTGCGCGACGCGTTCGGATTCACAATGTGAAAGCCCGTGCCGGTCAAACCATCGCGAAAATCCAGAGTTGCGCCGCGCAAGCGCTCTGCGCTCTCACTGTCGATGAAAAACTCGACGCCATGGCATTGTACCACCTCGTCGCCGGCCTTTTTCTCATCCAGCGTCATTTCGTAGTGCAAGCCCGAACAACCCCCCTTGGCAATGTGAACACGGAGCCCTTTACCCCCGCGACTGCTGGGCTGTTCTTCGAGCAAGCTGCGCAGTTGTCGCGCCGCGTTCTGGGTGACGTTAATCATGCCTCAATAAAGCTACGATTTGCCTCGCTCAAGTCAACCGATGGAGCGTTGAAGCGTCGAAACGTTGAAGGGTTGAAGCGCTCGAAGCGCGTGAATTGCCGCTGGTGTAGGGCAAGCGCCCCGCTTGCCCTCTGTCTCAGGCGGGGCGCCTGCCCTACAATTGCTCGCAATCCGCAATCCGAAATCTAAAATCAACAATGAGATGAGCCGTATTCGCTTGCTGCCAGACATCGTCGCTAGCCAGGTTGCGGCCGGCGAAGTGGTCGAGCGGCCTGCTTCCGTGGTCAAAGAGCTCATCGAAAACAGCATCGACGCCGGTGCGCGCAAGATCGAGATCTTGATCCGGCGCGGTGGAATTTCGCTCGTCCGCGTGGTCGACGACGGGGGCGGGATGGATCGCGATGACGCGCTCCTCTCGCTCGAGCGTCATGCTACGAGTAAAATTCGCTCGGCCGCTGACCTCGCCGGGATTGCCACGCTTGGATTTCGCGGCGAAGCGCTGCCGAGCATCGCGAGTGTTTCGCGTTTTCGCCTGACGACTCGCGAACCGAATGCGGTCGCTGGCACCGAAATCATCGTTAATGGTGGCAAGATCGACGTCGTGCGCGACGGCGGGGAAGCGCCGGGAACGCAAGTCGAAGTGCGTTCTCTTTTTTATAACCTGCCCGCTCGCCGGAAATTTCTCCGCTCGGAAAACACAGAAAGCCGGAACATCGAGCATCAACTCCACCTCCAGGCCATCGGACATCCCCAGATTGCTTTTGCTTTTGTGCGGGACACTCGACTCGTTCTTCAACTTCCGCCTGCGGCAAATCTCCACGACCGCATCCGTGATTTGCATGGAAACGAATTGCTCGAGCGTTTGCTTCCCGTCAAAGGCGCTGGGCTGGATAAGATCGACACTGGCGGCTTGATCGGGCGTGCCGGTCTGACCCGGCAAACCCGCGCGCAACAACTTGTTTTCGTCAATGGCCGCGCTGTTGAAAGCCCAGTCGTCACGGCCGCGCTACGCGAGGGTTATCACACCGCGCTTATGAAAGGGCAATTTCCCGTCACGTTCCTTTTCTTGAACCTGGATCCAGCGTCCGTAGATGTGAACGTTCATCCCGCCAAACGCGAAGTCCGGTTTCGCGACCCAACCGCAGTGCGAGAAGCGGTGGTCAATTCCATTCGGCGAACGCTGGACGGTGGACGCAGCGATTGGCAGGAAAAATTCCATGCGCCGGCGGCGCGTACGCCACAACCGATCGGAACAACGCCGCAAATTCCTGAAGCGCCCGCGAGCGAATTTGCGGTTGTAGGGCAGGCGCTCCGCCTGCCAACGCAGCGCATCGACTCGGCAAGCGAAGCGCTTGCCCTACAACGGGATGCTGATCGCCCCAGTCCTCGCCAATTTCAGATCATCGGCATTTTGAACAAGCTTTATGTCTTGATGGAGAACACCGACGGACTCGTTCTGGTCGATCAGCACGCGGCGCATGAGCGTATTCTGTTTGAAGAATTACGCCGGCGAATGGAAGAGCAG
>JBAQJG010000083.1:0-26084 GCA_049300145.1 Chthoniobacterales bacterium
GTGATCGGCGGATTCATTATTACCGGCAGCGGGCAGAAGAGAGTGATCGTCCGGGCGATTGGGCCCAGCCTGGCCCAGCATGGCATTACCAATCCGCTGCAAAATCCGACCCTGGAGCTGCACGATCACACTGGTGCAGTGATCGCTTCCAATGACAACTGGATGAATGCGCCGAACAAGCAAGAGATCATCGACAGCGGGCTGGCGCCGAGTAACAACTTGGAGTCAGCCATTCTGACGAGCTTAAATCCGGGTGCCTACACGGCGATTGTGCGCGGGGTCAATAACGGGACCGGCATTGCGCTGGTGGAAGGCTACGATCTGAATCCCGCCGCTGGCTCCAAGCTGGGCAATCTCTCGACGCGGGCGTTGGTGCAGACCGGCAACAACGTCATGATTGGCGGCTTTATCATTACCGGCCCCGGCCAGAAGAAAGTGCTCGTGCGCGCCATTGGGCCCAGCCTGGCCCAGCATGGCATCACCAATCCGTTGCAAGATCCGACCCTGGAGCTGCATAATGGAAACGGCGCGGTCATCGCCTTTAACGACAACTGGAAAGATAGCCAACAGGCGGAGATTCAAGCCACCGGTTTAGCGCCTACTGATGATCGGGAGAGCGCCATCGTCAGGACACTTGCGCCAGGAAATTACACCGCCATCGTTCGCGGCACGAACAACACGATCGGCGTTGCTCTGGTCGAAGTTTACGGGCTGAATTAAAGGCAGGTGGTTATTTTCGATGCCAGGCGAGGGTGACGTTTTTGACCCGCTCTTTGCAGCCATCCCGGACCAACGTGAACGCCAGAGTGTCTTCGGCGGTGCGGCTGAAACGATAAACGCCCGGGCCTTTGCATCCCTTCGGCGTATTACCGCCGGTTTCCTGAATTGTAACGGTATCCCCCGCTACTGTGACATTGCCCCAAATGTGGCGCTTAGCATTGACGACATCGAACGTGTTATCAGCTTTCATGGTCCAGACGGTGCCGAGCGAGTTGGTCCATGTGCCGACGAGCGCGGCTTGTCCCGAGTGCGGATAAGTGGCGCAGGCGTTGATCAACATCAAAACGACGCCGGCGAGAACGAGTTGAAGGGTGCGTTGTATTTTCATGCCGGCCATCCTGAAGGACAACCGAAGACCGATTCAAGCACTAATTGAAGCGGTCCATCTTTGACAGATGACCCGCGAAATACGCGAAATGACACCAAGGAAAATGACGAATGACGAATGTTATTTTCCGTACATCTTGGTGCTTGGAGGTTTATGGCTGGCTGCCGGCCACCCGTGGCTCCGTAGTTATTCATCATGACACAGAACCCGAAGTCTTGTTTTGACAGCGGGAAAGCGGTTAGGATTTCGTGAAATGGACACCTTTTCATCACTTTCAAAAGGCCGCCTTTACTCGCCTTCCGCCGTGCGTAAATTTGTGCGGCTTTGATGCCTCTCTCTGAAACAGAAGTGCGCGCAGCATTGCGCGACGTGAAGTATCCCGGCTTCAACCGCGACATCGTTTCGTTCGGCTTGGTCAAGTCAGTCAACATCGACAATGGCGAAGTCAAAGTCCAACTCGCGCTGGCCACCAATGATCCAGCCGTGCCGGCGACGATCAAAAGCGATGCGGAAAAAGTTCTGCGCGCCATCGCCGGCGTTCAAAGTGCGAAAGTTTTGATCGACATCCACGCGCCGCCCACCGGCGCCGGTGTGGGGGTGGGCGCGGCGCGACTCCCGGGCATCAAGCACGTCATCGCGGTGGCAAGCGGCAAGGGCGGAGTCGGCAAATCAACCGTGGCAGCCAATCTCGCCGTCGCCCTCGACCAAGCCAAAGCGCGCGTTGGACTCTGCGACTGCGACATCTACGGCCCGAGCATTTCGCTCATGTTGGGCACACGTGAACGGCCAATGGCGACGGAGGAAAACAAAATCGTTCCGATCGAGCAATATAACCTGAAGCTGATGTCGATGGGCTTTCTGCTTGACGACACTTCGCCCGCGATTTTGCGCGGCCCAATGGTCACGCGTTACACGCAACAATTTTTGAGGCAGGTCGAATGGGGCGAGCTCGATTACCTGGTTCTCGATCTTCCGCCGGGCACAGGCGACATCCAATTGACGATCGTGCAGACGGTCGCGCTCTCCGGCGCAATCATCGTCACCACGCCGCAGGAAGTTGCGCTCATCGACGCGCGCAAAGCCGCCACCATGTTTGAGAAAGTCAATGTGCCGGTGCTCGGCCTGATTGAAAACATGAGCTATTTCGTTTCGCCGAGCGACGGGAAGCGCTACGACATCTTCGGCAGCGGCGGGGGCGAACGCGAAGCAAAACGGCTTCGGGTTCCCTTGCTCGGCCAAATCCCGATCGACATTGCGACGCGCGAAGCCGGTGACCGTGGGATGCCAATCGTCGCCGAAGATCGACGATCACCCGTCACCGCGGAGTTTGACAAAATAGCGCGCCGAATCCGGGAGGCGCTGGCCTAGCAAGCTAATTTTCGCCAATCAGTTAAATAGGTATGGCCAGTGCTATGTCAAAACTTTACTTAATGACTTTTTATTGACTGGTTCTCATTTTTATGGAAAAAAGTCGCCCTATGCCCCCTAAACAAGAAGATCAATCACAGTTCGTTAAGAACTCGGTGCTCTACAAAGAGTTCCTGGCCGAGCGCGAAGAAATTTTGAAGCACAAGTGGATCGAGAGTGAAAAGGTCGGCGCCGATATCGGTTTCGAGAAGGCGCTACTCGATTGGATCGTGAAACACCGTTCCAACTGGCGGGAGAAGCGAATCAAGGAGGCGCGCACCGAAAAGGCTGTCTCCTAAATTTTTTGTTCCTTTAACGCGATCCGGTGAGGTCGCCAAGGAATGCAATGAACGATTCAAAACAAAGTTCGTCGTCTGCCGCCGTCCCGATCATGGACGGGGAGGCGATTCACCGTGCGCTCCGGCGGATCGCGCACGAAATCATCGAGCGCAATCCGGATTTGCGCTCGGTTGTTCTGGCCGGAATTCCATCGCGTGGCGATGAAATTGCCCGCCGTATCGCTGGTTTTATTGCTGAGATCGAGAAAATCGAGGTCGATTCGGGTGTCATCGACGTCGCCATGCACCGCGACGACGTCGGAACGCGCGCACAACTTCCGATCGTCAAAGCATCTCAGCTTCCCACGCTGCTCGAGGGTCGCAACGTTATCATCGTCGATGATGTGCTTTTCACTGGACGCACCGTGCGCGCGGCCATAGACGCAATCGGTTCGTTCGGCCGGCCAGCGCGAATTCAACTGGCGACGCTGATCGATCGCGGTCACCGCGAGCTGCCCATTCGTGCCGATTACGTCGGGAAGAATTTGCCGACGGCGGCAAATGAAAAGGTTCGTGTTCGACTCGAGCAAACTGATGGCGAGCCAGACGCAGTGTGGTTGGAAAAGGAATGAAGCTGCAACCCAGGAAGACAGGCGTCCCGCCTGTCACGGCAGACAGGCCTCTGGCCTGTCGACAGGCTGGAAGCCCGTCTGCCCTAACAGCCGAGACGGCTATTTTCCGACCATGAACTGGAACCGCAAAGACTTGCTCGGCCTGCGCGAACTATCCGCGGACGAGATCAATTTCATTCTCGAAACAACGGATGCGTTCAAGCAAGTTGGCACGCGCGAGATCAAGAAGGTGCCGGCGCTGCGCGGCAAAACGCTGGTGAATTTCTTTGTCGAGCCGAGCACGCGCACGCGCACCTCGTTTGAGCTTGCTGCGTTTCGCTTGAGCGCCGATGTAATCAACCTTTCTGCCTCGACCTCGAGCCTGGCGAAGGGCGAAACGCTCAAAGACACCGCGCGCAACCTTGAAGCGCTGCACGCTGATATTCTCGTACTGCGACACAGTTCGGCGGGCGCACCGCAGTTTCTCGCGCAAAGATTGAAGGCGAGCGTGATCAACGCCGGCGATGGCGCGCACGAGCACCCCACGCAAGCGCTTCTCGACCTTTACACGATTCGCGAGAAGCGTGGAAAAATTGCCGGTCTGCACGTAGCGATTGTCGGCGATATTTTGTTCAGTCGTGTCGCCAGATCGAACATTTTTGGCCTCGTCAAACTCGGCGCGCGCGTCACGTTGGTCGGGCCAACCACCCTGGTGCCGCGCGAATTTGAAAAGCTCGGCGTCGCCGTTTCCCACGAGATCGACAATGTTCTGCTAGGCGCCGACGTGGTGAATCTCTTGCGGATTCAACACGAACGTCAGCGCAAAGAATATTTTCCCGGGCTCAGCGAATACACCGCGCTCTTCGGCCTAACGAAAGCACGGGCAAAACTTTTGAAACCGGATTGCCTGATCATGCATCCGGGGCCGATCAATCGCGGCGTCGAGATCGACAGCGAAGTGGCTGACGGCGCCCAAAGCGTCATTCTTGACCAAGTCACCAACGGCCTCGCCGTCCGCATGGCCGTTCTTTATCTCTGCGGAGGAATTTCGACATGACCGGGCGTCTGGAGCGGATGAGCGCGACAATCATTCGGAGCGGCCGCGTGATCGATCCGGCAAACAACCGCGACGAGATTGTCGATCTCGCCATTGTCGATGGACGAATCGCAGAGCGGTCAGAGGTCAGAGGTCAGAAGTCAGAGGCCGAGGAGATCGACGCGAGCGGATTGATCGTCGCTCCCGGTTTGATCGACGTGCACGTGCATCTGCGCGAGCCCGGATTCGGTCACAAGGAAACAATCGAGTCGGGCGCGCGGGCGGCGGCAGCGGGTGGATTCACCACGATTGTTTGCATGCCAAATACATCGCCGGTTGCAGACAGCCCTGCGACAATCGCCTGGATCAAGGATCGCGCGGCGGAAACGGCCTCCGTGAATGTTTTGCCAACCGGCGCGATCTCAAAAAATATCGCGGGAGAAGAACTGGCGCCGATTGGCTCACTGGCGCAAGCGGGCGTAGTCGCGATCACGGATGACGGTCGTTGCATTCAAAACCATGAGCTGATGCGACGCGCGGTGGAGTACGCGCGGATGGTTGGGTTGCCAGTGCTCGATCATTGCCAGGATTACAACCTGGTCGGCAACGGTGTGATGCACGAAGGTTACTGGAGCACGCTGCTCGGGTTGCCCGGCTGGCCGGCCGCGGGCGAGGAAGCGATCGTGATGCGCAACGTTTTGCTCGCGGAACTTTGCGATCATCACATTCATTGCCAGCACGTCACTTCGGCCGGAAGCGTCCGACTGATTCGCGATGCGCGCGCGCGCGGAATCAAAATTAGCGGCGAGGTTTGTCCGCACCACATCGCGTTGACGGACGAGGCGATCCAGAATTTCGACACGAATTACAAGATGAATCCACCGTTGCGCGCTCAGGCGGATGTCGAGGCGCTACTGGGAGGAATCGCCGACGGCACGGTGTCGATCCTGGCCAGCGATCACGCGCCGCACGCGGATTTCGAAAAGGAGGTTGAGTTCGATGCCGCGCCGTTTGGCATCATCGGATTGGAGACTGAGCTCGGATTGTTTCTTGATCTCCTCGTGCACAAGCATCGGAAGATCGACATTGTGCGTTTGATCGAGATGTACACGCTGGAACCGGCGAAGCTATTGGGACTCGAAGCGGGAACTTTGTCGGTTGGCGCACCGGCCGACATAACTCTGATCGATCCGGATCTGGAATGGACGGTCAAGATCGATAAGTTCGAATCGGCATCGCGCAATTCGCCGTTCGATGGCTGGAAGGTAAAAGGGCGTGCGGTGCGGACAATCGTTGCGGGAAAGACCATTTGGAAACTGTAGTGGCAGCCGTGACCGTCGGACGAATTAATGCGACGCTCATAGAGCGCCGCTACAGAAGATTAGCCGGAATATCCGCCGCTGATGTAATTCTCCAGATGCGCGATGGCCGCGCTTTGGCAAGAGATCACGTGCTTGACCAAGTCGCCAATGGAAATCACGCCGACGACTTTCTCTCCATCGAGAACCGGCAAATGACGGAAGCGTTTGTCGGTCATGACGCGTAAACATTCTTCCACGCCTTCGTTTGGGCGGATGACGGTCAAGTTTGTCGACATAATTTCAGAGACGTTCGTGTCGGCGGATCTTTTTCCGCGTAACATGACTTTTCTCGTATAATCGCGCTCGGAAAGCATACCGACGAGTTTCTCGTCCTTCATGACGAGAAGTGCGCCGACGTTCTTTTCATCCATCATCGCGACCGCGTCATGGACGGTGGTCTCCGGCGAAACCGAAAAAATCTCGGCGCTTTTTTGGCTCAGGATCGCGCTGATATTTCCACTTACATCCATGGATCGACAACTAGTAGCTCAGTCTCTGGAAAACTGAGGAAAATCTAGAATAAACAACGCGCCGTATCGATGCAAAACAATTTTCCGGAGCGTGGGCCGTCTCGGCGGCATTGTTGATCTCAGGAGGAGGTACGCCCGCTGGCCTCACAGGTGAGCAAAATGGACGGATTCGTCCCATGACGAACTGGAAGCCTGTGCTCCGGGCTAGTGCGCGAATTTTCCTTCGATCAACTTTCGAAGATGATCTGCCAGAACGCGTTCGTCGAGCCGCTCGATGACTTCGTTCAGGAAACCGCCCACTAACAATTGTCGGGCAACTGCAGGCGGGATGCCGCGTGCCTGGAGATAGAACATTTCGTCGGCATCGATTTGACCGGACGTGGCGCCGTGGGTGCACTTCACGTTGTCGGCGAGAATTTCGAGCCCGGGCATCGAGTTGGCTTCAGCGTCATCGCTGAGAAGAAGATTGCGCACTTTCTGGTAGGCATCAGTGAAATGCGCGTGCGGCTCGACGCGGATGAGGCCGCCGAAAATACTTCGGGCGCGATCGTTGAGAGCGTTTTTGTAAAGCAGATCGCTGGTGGTATGCGGAGAGGCGTGGTCCTGGAGCGTGCGGGCATCGAATTCTTGAATTCCATCAGCGATGGAGACGGCGAGCAGATCGCTCCGTGCGCCTTCACCCGTGAGACGGCTAAGGCTTTCAAAACGCGAATAGCGGCTGCCGAGATGCAGATTCAAACTTTTAACAGAGGCTTCGTGCTCTACTTTGGTGGAATTGATTTGCAGGGCGAGAACGTTATCCCCCCAATTCTGCGCGCACACGTAAGTGACTTTCGCGCCCGGACCGGCAATCAGGTCGTTCACTCCGCAAGCGAAGCCGGGCGATAGCCGATTCGCGGAGCGGAAGTGCTCAAAAACAGTGACCTTTGCCAGCTCGTCCGTGACCAGCAGTAGATGGGGAAAGACGCTGGTGTTCTCGCTGCACAACCAATGGAAGATCTCAATCGGCAATTCGATCTCAACGCCGCGAGGAACGTAAAGAAATGTTCCTGAGGATACCAGCGCTTGATGCAGCGCAGCGAACTTGGCGGACCCGAGCGTCGCCGGTTGCGACATGAAATGTTTCCGGAATAAATCGGCGTGTTCGACCATGGCACGCTCGAGCGGTTGAAAAATGACGCCTCGTTGTCGCAGTTGATCGGAGATTACATCGCGATGAACAAGCTCATCGCCGGCAAAGATCAAGCGCCCGGCGACCTCATCGAGTCCGCGAGATTGATCGAGAATCTCGGCACGGTCGTCATCGGACAGTGTTCCGCCGAACTTAAACGGAGTTAGATCGAGAAGACCAACACTGGCAAATCGCCACGCTTGATCTTTCCGTGTCGGCTTGGGAAGCGATTCGAATTGTTCCCAGGCTGCACGCTGCTGATCGCAAAACCAGTCAGGAAAACCACGCGAATCCACCGGGCCGGAAAGGATCGATCCGGCTTGCCTTACTTCATCGTGGGCGACTAACGACATGTCGATCTTAGACACGAACAGCGGTCTTGAGACCGCCGCTCGTTGGTTTTCCTAGGCGGAAAAATTATCCGACCGAGCCTTCCATCTCGAGCTCGATCAGGCGCTTGAGCTCGACGCTGTATTCCATCGGGAATTGGCGGACAAGATCATTGACGAATCCGTTGACGCTCAAGCTCATGGCTTGCGCTTCGCTCAAACCGCGCTGTTGCATGTAAAAAATTTGTTCCGCGCTCACCTGGCTCACACTCGCTTCGTGTTGTACGGCGTTTCCGGTGCCGCGGACGGTGATGGTGGGATAAGTGTCGGTCCGCGAGGTGGCGTTGATGAGGAGCGCGTCGCACTCGGTGTTGTTTTTGCAATGTTTGAGATGCTTGGGAACGTTAACGAGCCCGCGGTAGGTGGCGCGGCCGGTGCCGATGGAGATCGATTTGGAAATGATGTTGCTGGTGGTCTCATCGGCGGCGTGAATCATCTTCGCTCCGGTGTCTTGATGCTGGCCGTCGTTCGCGAGTGCGATGGAAAGCACTTCGCCGCGCGCTTTGCGTCCTTTCATAATCACGCCGGGATATTTCATGGTGAGACGCGAGCCGATGTTGCAATCGATCCATTTTACCTGGGCGTCTTCATGGGCGAGGCCCCGTTTCGTTACCAGGTTGAAAACATTCGCCGACCAGTTCTGGACGGTGATGTATTGAATCTTCGCGCCTTTGAGCGCGACCAGCTCGACCACTGCGCTGTGCAATGTGGTGGTGTTGAATTTCGGCGCCGTGCAACCCTCCATATAAGTCACCTCGGAACCTTCGTCGGCGATGATGAGGGTGCGCTCGAATTGGCCGAAATTTTCCGCGTTGATCCGGAAGTAGGCCTGGAGCGGATGTTTTACTTTCACACCGGGCGGCACGTAAATGAAGGAGCCGCCGCTGAAGACGGCGCTGTTGAGCGCGCTAAATTTGTTGTCGCCAATCGGAATAATCTTGCCGAACCATTTCCGGAAAATTTCGGGATGATTTTTCAGTCCCTCGGTCGATCCGACAAAGATGACGCCTTGTTCGCCGACGGCTTTCTTGATGTTGGAGTAAACCGCTTCACTGTCGAACTGCGCTTCCACACCGGCGAGAAATTTTCGCTCCTGTTCCGGAATGCCGAGCCGCTCGAACGTGCGCTTGATATCCTCCGGCACTTCGTCCCAGCTGCGTTTCGCTCCCGTGCCGGGCGCGAGGTAATAACGGATTTTGTCGAAATCGATTGCTTCGAGATCTTTGCTCGCCCAATGCGTCGGCAACGGTTTTTCGAGAAATGTTTTGAGCCCGCGGAGACGAAATTCGCGGACCCAATCCGGATCTTCTTTGACCTCGGAGATGTAATGGATCGTTTTCTCACTTAATCCGGCGCCAGCGTCGCGCACATGCACCTCCGGATAAGCGAAATCGCCGATGCTGCGATCGATCTGGACGGCTGAGGTCGTTTCTTTCATAGCAAATTCTTCTCTCTATACACTGACCGGCTCCTCCGCGTAATCTCTCACCCAATCGTAACCTCGTTCCTCGAGGTCGAGGGCCAGTTGTTTATCGCCGCTACGCACGATCCGGCCTTGCACCATGACGTGCACGTAGTCGGGGATGATGTAATTCAACAGTCGCTGATAATGCGTAATTAACAATATCCCGATTTCCGGGCCGCGCAACGAGTTGACACCGTGTGCCACCGTCTTGAGCGCGTCGATATCAAGCCCGCTGTCGGTTTCATCGAGAATTGCATACTTCGGCTCGAGCATGGCCAATTGCAGAATTTCGCTTCGCTTTTTTTCGCCGCCGGAAAAACCCTCGTTGACCGATCGCGACGTAAAAGAGCGCTCCATGCGGAGCAAGTCCATTTTCTCGTACAACTTCGCGTAATAATCGGTCGCCTCCAGTTCTTCGCCCTCGGGCAAGCGCGACTGCATCGCGGCCCGGAGGAAATTTGCGATGGTCACGCCGGGGATTTCGCTTGGATATTGGAAAGCCATGAAGAGGCCTTTGCGCGCGCGTTCGTCGGGCTCGAGCTCGAGAAGATTTTCGCCATCCATCATTACTTTGCCCTTGATCACGTGGTAGTCAGGATGACCGGCGAGCACCTTTGCCAGCGTGCTCTTGCCGGAGCCATTCGGCCCCATGATGGCGTGTACTTCACCGCGCGGCACAGTCAGGCTGAGCCGGCGGACAATCTCCTGGTCCGCGATTGCGACGTGCAGGTTTTCTACGATCAGCGCCTTCATCATCGGAAACCAGAAATATAGCTAATTTCGCCTTCTTCGCGAATGGTGATTCACGAAAAGGTAGTTCTGCCGGACAACCTTTTCCGCCTTTGCGCCTATCTGGGCGGAATTGCCGCGCCAGCTACATTCCTTTTTTCCCAATTACGGCAAGAAACGGCACTCCGTCTGCTTAGGAAGAACCGGATGAAAATGATGGCAAATCGGGAGGATGTGTTTGGCCCACGGTCGAACAATCGCGCCCGCTCATGAGCTCGGAAGCCGCAGCTGGACCGCCGACTCGGCCGCCGGACTCGCTCGCTAAAGCGGCGAGCGAACTCAACAACCTTTTGCAGATTATCTCGGGCACCTCCTCGTTGATCGAGGATACCTGGAAAGGCAGCGCTGGCTCGGAAAAATATCTCGCCATGTTGCGCAACAGCATTGAGCGCGCAGAAAAAGTGGCCGCCGAGCTGGTCAAGCAAGCGGGCGGACCCGACGAGAGAATGCTCATGCGTCCGGATCTGGCGGCGTTTGCGAAGACGAAAAGCGCGCCCCCCTCCAGCGCGACTCCCTCCAGCGCGACGCCACAATCTGTCCTCGTTGTGGACGACGAAAAAATGGCGTTGACGCTGGTCAAACGAATCCTGACGGAAGCAGGGTATCACGTTGCCACCGCGGAGTCGGGGTTCGAATGTCTTGATCTTTTCCGCGTTGAGCCAGGTGCTTACGATCTCGTTCTTCTCGATCTGAGCATGCCTTTTATGGACGGGGAAGAGACGTTCCGGCGGTTGCGCGAAATTCGCTCGGATGTGCCGGTGGTTCTGTGCGTTGGTTTCATTGAGCAGGAGAAACTGGACCGGTTAGTGACTGCTGGGCTTGCCGGTTTCCTGCGCAAACCACTCGCGCCGGATGAGATCGTCAGTCATGTCCGGCTGACTCTGCAAAGCCTGAAGTATTCGCGCGACAATGCGGTCCCGGGCGACATCCCAGCCGCGGTGTAACGGCCTCCGTCCGATCACGCCACACTCTCGGAGAATAATCGCGCAGATTGTTTCGCACCAATTTGCAAATTGCGATTTGCAGATTGCGATTTAAGTCTTGCTCCGGCGATTAGATCGAGGATTGCAAATCGGCAATCGCCGACTGAAAATCGAGAATCTCTTTACCCCGTGGTGTAACGGTAACACAGCGCCCTTTGGAGGCGTTATTCTTGGTTCGAATCCAAGCGGGGTAGTTCTCCAGGAGAATCCGCGGTTTTTCACCGCTTAGCGCACATACCAGCGCACATAACGCGGACGAGGTTTTGAACTCGACGGCTGCAACTAGAAAAAAAAGTTTTTCTCAAGCAATCGAACGTTTTCGGGGCCACGTCGCGCTAATCACAATTGCCGATTTCGCGTCAATTTCGCGTCAACCCTGCGATTCGACTTGCTCAGCTCCGCGGCACGCATCGACAAACACTTTGCCGCGTTCGGAAAGACCGCTGCGTCGGCAAAGAATTCCGACTTGCACGCGCGGCACGCCGCCGGAAAACGGTATGAACCTGACCCGGTTGCCCGCGATTCCGAGGATGAATTCGCCCACGACTGCCGGGGCGCGCCCACTTTCGACCGCCGCTACGAGACTAACCGCACCATCGCATTGCTGTCGTACTTTCAGTTTGGCGGTTGCGACGGCGATCACCTTGGAAACGATTTCGTAATACTCTGGGAACTCTTCGATTTGATAGCCTACCAAAGGAACGCCGACGAGCGCTTTGGGTGGAAGCGACTTGTGTTTGCTCCACGGGCTGGAGTTCGCGCAGATGATTCCGAGGCGATAACGCCGGACCGGCTCAAACTTTAGTCCACGCATTTCAGTAGACCGGGGACGAATCGTTATCGCGGCGTCTAGCGTGCGACGATGTAAACCCAGCACCATGCCGGCTTGATTTAGATCGTGGAAGGTAACCGCGCCCTCGGTGCAAGCTCCTGATAGCGGCAGAGGACCGGCGACAACAATTCTGCGGTTGGCGAGGGGGCATAACCGATGTGCAGTTCCTCCTGTTCCGTCCCGGCTGCGATTTGCGCTTCACTGCGGAGCAGCTCGGTATCGCGCAGCAACTTTCTGGCGTGAAGCAACGTGATGCGACCTGCCGAAGTCAGGCGGACACTTTGTCGGGTGCGCTCAAACAAAGTAACGTTCAATTCAGATTCCAGGTCGCGGATTTGACGGCTGAGGGGCGGCTGCGAAACGTGCAGCCGTTGCGCAGCACGGGAGAAATTGAGCTCCTCGGCCACGGCGACGAAATAGCGGAGATGACGAAGTTCCACGGGCTTCGAGATTAGGAAACCTCGTAATACCTATTGGGTATTAACACGAAATCAAAATGATATTTTCAAAGCGCGGTCAAGAATCTTTCAGTGTTCGGGAAGACGCGAGGAACAACATGAAAAAAGACTCACTGAAAGGATTGTTAATCATTGCGGCCGTCATTGCTTCACCGTTGGCCAGCCCAAACGCCTACGCCCAGCGCAACCAGCAATATGTTCCGCTCTTGCCAAAGGTAAAAGAACGGGTTTTGCCGATAGATCCAGCGAAAGGTTATCTCGTGAAACAGATCAAGCCGAACGTCTATGTGATCACTGATGACGCTTATCAGTCATTATTCGTGACGACCGGACAAGGAGTCATCCTCATCGACGCTCCGCCGTCACTCGCTCCACACATCAAGCAAGCGGTCGCCGAAGTTACGAAAGAGCCGATTCGCAAGCTTATTTATAGCCACGCCCATGTTGACCACATCGCCGGCGCCGAGCTCCTCAAAGATATTCCCAATCTCGAGATCATCGGCGAAAAGGGCGTGTCGGATTTCCTAAAGGAGATGAAAGATCCACGGCGACCTCCGCCGACCAAGACGTTCGTTAATCAAACAAAGATAAACTTTGGAACCGCCGAAATCGAACTGGCAAAAAAGCGATATCACTCGGACGAGGGAGATCTCTTTATTTACCTCCCGAAAAAGAAGGTCTTAATGGCGGTTGATACATTGGCTCCGGGTTATGTGCCGTTCATGGACTTCGACCTAACGAGAAACATGCATGAATACCTGAAGGTGTTCGATGAGATGCTTGCCTACGACTTCGATGTCCTCGTTACGGGACATCTGACATCGCTCGGAACGCGGCAGGACGTGATCGATACCAAGAACTACACGATGGACGTTTACCAAACGGTCAAACGAATCCACAACTCTGCCGACCAAAACAAAATGGCGATGGACGTGATTAAGGAATACGGTGCGGACAATAAATTCCTCATCTTCGACCGCATCATCGAACCGATAATCGATCAAAGTTATCAGGAAATAGAACCCCGCTGGATCGATAAGCTGGCAGCCGTTGACATTTACGGCAGAAGCCACGTTCGAGCGATGCTGATTTACGTTCGATGGGACGACAAGCTTTGAACATTATTGATCGCATTTTCGTTACGCTGCGACTAGGTAGACGCGCGGTATCTGAAGTCTTTCTGCTGGTAGGCTTGGCTGGTGTGGTCTTTGCCGGCGGCTTCTCGAAAGATGGAGGCCCTACCGGAGCGTTTACGTATACCACCGACCCGAATATCGCCGCCGTGCAACGGCAGGTGAAAGCCGTTGTAGAACGTTACCAAGAAGGGCTTAACCGCTCGGACTTTGCCATCATTCGGCCATTATTTGCTCCCGATGCCGTCGCTGAATGGAACGACAAGGCTACCGTGATTGGACGGGACGCGATGGCGCGTCCGTATGAGGCGCTTTTCAAAGAGATCAGATTCACAACCGACTTTCAGTATGACGCTGTGGATATCTACGGCAAGTTGGCAATCGTCCGAACGCATCATCCGGTCGGGCAGATGGAGACAAACATAAAAGACGGCTCCGAAAAGTTAGACTTCAACCGCGAGATCTTTGTCCTCCGGCGAACGGATGCTGATTGGAAAATAATTCTCTATACCTTCAATATCCAGCCGAGACAGGGCGAGCAGTAGTAACCTGACAACGAAAAACATCGGAAACGACGACACCTAAGATGATGCGAGCCATTGTCATTAACAGCGACAGCGATCTGGTTACCGCGCTCAAATTGCTACCTCCTCACCACGCGTAAAAAGATTATGAGAGCGGCATGGTACGAGAAGCAAGGGCCAGCATCGGAAGTGTTGGTTGTCGGCGAGATGCCGACACCTAGTGCAGGACCGGGAGAAATACGGATTCGTGTCGCTGTGTCTGGCGTCAATCCTGGAGACGTAAAGAAGCGTCAGGACGCATTTGGTGTTGCAATGCCCTACCCGCGCGTGATTCCACATAGCGATGGTGCTGGGGAGGTCGACCAGATAGGCGACGGAGTTTCTTCTGATTGGTTAGGGCGGCGCGTCTGGTGCTACGGCGCTCAGTCCTACCGTCCATTTGGCACGGCTGCCGAATGGACTGTGGTTCCGTTAGAGCTGGCGGTTCCATTGCCGGAAAACGTAGCAATGGAGCAGGGCGCCTGTCTCGGAATTCCGGGCATTACCGGTCACCGAGCTGTGCACGTGGCGGGACCGATTGAAGGCCGGGTGGTTTTGGTGCAAGGCGGCGCGGGCGCCGTCGGTTTATGCGCGGTGCAGCTCGCACATCGCGCCGGGGCTTTCGTGATCGCCACGGTTCGCTCTCCGGCAGATGAGTCAACCGTAAGGCTCGCAGGTGCGGACGAGGTCTTCTTAAGTGGGGATCGTCTTGTGGATCGCGTCCGCGCGGTGGCTGCTGGCAGTATAAACCACATCGTCGAAGTGGCATTTGGCGCGAACATCGCGACCGATGTCGAGCTACTGAGGCAAGGCGGGTCTATAGCTACTTACGCCACAGATGTCGCTGTTCCGCAGATTCCATTCTGGCTTCTAGTTTTCAAGAACATTCAAATATTTTTTTTAGGAAGCGATGATTTTTCACCGGAAGCGAAGGCCAAAGCCGCGCGAGACCTTAACGATGCTTTGCAGGCTGGATGGGCAGGCTTCGAGATCGCTGAGCAAATTCCGCTGGTGGACATAGCTAAGGCGCACGAACTCGTAGAACACCCGCGCGGCCGCGGTCGAGTTGTTGTGACTTTGAGTTGAGGATTCTTTGGCAATACAAAAACATAAATAAGTCGGTAGATATGAATAAAGAAAAACTGCAATCGCTCGCACGGGACTTACGCAAGACTCCTCCTCGCAGTCCGCGAGAGACACTTGGCGGGTTTGTGATCGCCGCCAGAATGCTCGACAAAGCGCGAGCCGACTTGTTGGGTATCAACGGCGAATACAACTTCTATCCGTGCGGTCTTGGCGCTTACTTCTGGAAGTTCACCGGTCTCGACGCGATGGAATTCAAGGAGTTCGTCGCCTCCGGCGCGACCGATGAAGAGGCCGATAGTTGGGTTCGAGAAAACGCAACGCAAAAGGATCGCAGGGCGGTCATCAAGTGGAACAACGAGATGCGATGCCTGCGGCTGTGCGATTTATCCGAACAAGTGCAGGAATACTTCGAGACTTACGTCCCACAGTTCTGCCATCCGCCGAGCAAGGTGAAATTCTTTTTCGACGTCTACGACGTGGAAGAAGGAGTCCTCTGAATCCAAGCCGTCGTTATGAAAACAGCAATCATAGGTATAGGAAACATTGGTGCCCACTTAGCAAAGAACCTGACCGCGGGCGGAGAAGAAATTCTGATCGCTAACCGAGACGTATCGAAGGCAGAGAAGCTCGCAGCGGAACTTGACGGGAAGGCGACGGCAATGACTATCGCCGATGCAATTAACCAAGGGGATATCGTAATCCTCGCGGTTTATTTCGATGTCATGAAGGATTTGATCGCCACATATCATGCAGCCCTCGCCGGGAAAATTGTTGTCGATCCGTCGAACCCGCCCTTGCCATCCGGAGCGATCGGACACTCGAAACGCTGAAATTTATCGAGGGTTCGAATCCCTCCCTGACCGCGTTGTTTCCCCTCGTGAGTCGCGCACGCGGTCCGAAAACGTGCCAATTGCGTGCCAATTTTGGCAGAGGTTTTCTATGTCGCCAGCAATGGAGCCGACGTTAGACGCGAAGAAAAGGTTTGGTTATTTCGCCGAGAATGCGAGATGCATTCTGGAGTTCGTTTTCAGCCGAAGCAATATCTGCTAGGGTCGGCAGACCTGAGACGACGATTTGATTCGAAAATCCAAGTTTCCTCCCGACGCGCCGTAGGCCATCGTTCAAACATTCAATTAGGCTGGTACGAAGTTCAATTTTTAGCTTCTCGAATCGCAACCAGCGGCGAAACCAGTAATAACCGGATATTTTTCCCGAAGAGGTGCCACGTGCATTCCATCCCGCTCGTTTCGTGACTGCAAGCACGGCCAACTCTTGGGTTTTGAGATACTGCATCGTATCGATTGGTATCGTGTTGGGGTCACCTGGAGCCTTTGGATAGGCGAATTCAGGGATCAGGACTCGGCTAAGAGTAGTCAGACCGTAGGAAATCTTACGAAATTCACGCTGCCAGCCTTTCGGCGGACTCAGTTTCAGCAGGTATTCTTGAGGAATGTGAATCCGTTGGCTGACTTTCCTCTCTTTGGCCATTGAGTGATGGATGTATTGGTACAATTCTCCGAGTTTAATGCGGATTGATTCAGGGTCGATGGCTTGGAAATGAAACTGGTCTGGTTTGGCCTCGCTCGTCGGCGTTTCGAGAGTAATTTCATAAAAGGCGCTGCCGTATCCGGCAACTCTCCGCGCTGCTAATCGAATAAATTCGCTGACAGCAGCGCTGAAACCGGCGCCGTAGTGGTGAATGTGAACTGCTTCTTCGATGAGTTGTTCGATCGCCGGATCTTGAGGCTCGAGTCGTATCGCACGACTCGCTTCATCATACCCTGGCAGGAGCATCGATACATCTTCGCTGAACATGTCAGCATAATGCGCCGATTCGATCTCTGACAAATCCTGTCCGGGCGGCCGCGGGAAGAAAACAGATCGCCTCGTTGACTGCCGCTGAATCCTGTTATTCATCGAACTCTCCCTTGCCGCTGCGCTCGCGCTCGATGTCCTTCTGAAGTTCCCGGGTGTGCCGATTAGGAGGTCTAAAGCCTTGCAGCTCGGGCCGCTTGAGTAGGTACTCCGCGACAAACACGTCGGCGGCATTATCTAGAATAAACGGGCTTCGGGAGATCGCTCGAATCAATGGACTAGCGTGACTCGTTGACACCGTTCGGGGCCGATCCCACATTTCGGCTGACAGACCTCGATCACGGAGCAGCCGCTGTAAGTGTTGTTTCCATCCCATTCGCACCATGTCCCTTGGCGTTGTGCGGAAGATGGATCTCGTCCACGAGGCGAACGCCTGAAGACGCTGGGTTTTCTGCGGCTCGGCTACACCATTAAAGTGCTGATCCCATAGTGCGACTGCGCTCTGTGCGTGGCCAGGTTTCCCGTCAAGCTCCGAATAGATCAACGCAAATCCCGAGAGATCGAGAAGGTCGTTAAGCGGATCGGACATTAATAGCAGCTTCGTCTGTGCGGATGAGCCGATCTGCTCGTTGATACGTTGCGAACTCCAGAATGCGATGGCGAAAAATCTTGTGAACAGCTTCGCGAAGCGCGCCTCGTTGGACTGTGCGAGCGCTTGATAGCATTCCTGAGCGAGAAACGAGTACAACTGTCCAAAATAGTCGGGGTAATCTTCAATCGGTAGGTTTTGAAGTTCGCTGGCCGCATCTGCGAGCATGGTTAACAGAGTTTCCCGAGCAGTTGCTATCTGATCGGCGATCGCCTGCCAGTCAGTTGTCGGCCACGGTATTTCTTCGCGGGATGGCGAGGAAGTGGCTTTGTCGGACCATTTTTTCGCGGAGGCCAGATGGACGCGTAGCTTCTCGCAATATTCCAATCCCGCTTGAACTATCGGCCCACGCGCAATATTGCTTTGTTTCGGCGAGCTCGCTTGCACAGCTTTGATGAAAAATGAATCTAAGACATTCGCGAAGCGAGTAGCACAATCAGCGAGGTATTCCGCAATGCTACGATTTACGTGTTCTGTAACGAACCACGCCGGGACGTAACACGTGCCTTCAATACGAACCTCAGCGCTTAGCTCGGATGAGAGTTGCTCGAGTTCCTTAGTAACTGGTCGTGGGAAGTTTCGATAGATGGATTTCTCTCTTCCCCAGTCGATCTCGGCGATCGCACGACGAAATAACTCTTGGTTTTCCTCGTCGCAGACTGGAACAAAGGCAAGCAGGATTGCTATGGGAATGTAAGATTGAGCCATTGCGAGATTGAGTGCCTGAAGTTGATCTCGGCGTGCCGGTGTACCTTGAGAGTCGAGATAACCCTCTGAAAAAGTGAACGCTAAGAGATCGAAGATGTAGAGAGCGTCTTCTGGAATAACGCGGTTCAAAGTTTCCGAGGTCAGTACGGCCAAACGCGTTAGCGCTTCAGAATCTTTGGACTCAGCTAGTACTCGAATGATCCTGTCGAGCATTCCGGCTGCTCGTTTCTCAAGCCACCGCAAATCGGGACGCTCTCTCGGTTGGAGACTGGTGCCGGTTTCGAGTGCGACACTGATTGAACTGTAGTCGGTCGAAAACCAATCCGGATGCCGGTAATCACGAGCGAACCAGAAGCTCTCTGAAGGGATTTGGTTCTTGTGCATGCTGTAAAATCCGAGTGATCTGCACAGACCACCCGCCAGCTGAAGGAGGGCTTCGGCTTCGATGGGTTTAGCGTGAGTTGCGACAATGACGAGGTCGCGATATCCAGATAATGCCGTTGCCGCCTGTCTCTGGTACGCCCTTTGGAGTGGTTGTTTCGTCCAACCGCGGCGCAGCTTCGTCGCGGAAATTATCGCCGACTGCAGATCGCGTTCGAGGTACCACGCCAACTGAGTCGGATCGAAAAAATAGAACGTACGGAAACCGAGGACGACGAATGCAAAGATCGAGAAAACGGCGCCGGCCGAGACGAGAGCAAGATTAAAATAACCCAAGAACGAGCCGCGTGTGTAGGCAGCAAGCAGCAGCACAGCAAGCGCACCCTCGAATGCAACCAAGCGAACATAAACATTTCCGACCCTCTCGTGTATGACGAGCGCGCGGACTGTGTTCGGCACCTTTGCATATGCCGCGCTAGCGACGGCGCTTACTGCTGTGAAATACAAGCCGAGAAACACACCAGTGACCTGCGCTACCGTGGCGAGCAGCGTAGAGTAAGTGTCTCCTCGAAAAATGCCGGTCTTGCGCCAGGATTCCGGAATCCAGATTCCCCGACCCTGGAGGTACCGCTCGACGAAGCTCAGGGTGAGGATTGTTAAAGCTGCCAGAACCGTAGGACCGGCCACGGAACGAAAAATTGACATGAACATGCGCGTCGACAGCAGACGCGCTGTCGTGCGATTGCGAGCTGTGAGGTACCAGCGGAACAGTTGCCACTGCACGACTGCCACAAAGCGTTGGCACTTCCAGTAGGGTGCCCAGCGTTGCCAGAGTTGTTGGCGAAGCAGAGAACTTCTGGTCCAAGAAGTGAATTTGTCGATGAGAGTGTGTGGCACCGTCTTCTAGCGAGTGGCTGCAAAGTCTGACTTTGCCTACGAATGGCAAACAAAAACGCGCGCTGCTTAAAGAATGTCCGATCCAGAGGCTCTCCGACATCAATCAATTTGAAGATCGTCGGCCACGCGAAGAAAACCGTGGCGAAACATGAAGCTCTTGATCATGCCGGACGCTTCTTCGTAATCCTCAAGGTCGGCGGCGACTCTTTCTTTCTCCAACAGCTCAAGAAGGTCGGGACGATTCTCTTCAATCCAGAACAGAGCGGCCTGCGCGTGTCCGCCGAGCCCGAACGGTCTCGTAGGATCCATCTCTTCTGCCTCGAAGAAGATTCCGTCCGGCGTGAGCCAACCGCGTTCTCCCTCCCGGCATCGTTGAAGCGCCTCTTTTCGAAGTCGCCTATTAGGGGGTCGCGTCGGTTCTTCAGTCACTCGCTCGGCCAGTAGATTTTAGTTAGGGACATCTGGTCGTTAGTGCGCATTATTGTCTCGTTAGGCGATTCGCTTGAAACAAACGCGTTTTGTTCGGCGCGTGTCATCGTTCGTCATGCTCCACTATTTCAGCAGTTGTTGCATCGTATCGATAGCTTCCGATGCTTCCTTCCTTAAGTTTTTCTATTGCTTCTTCGATTGCCTTAAACGGGACGAGAAACCATTCCTTCGGCTCCACTTGGCCACCGAATCGATCCTTCAGTTCTAGATCCAATCGGGCGCTGCCGAAAAACTTATGGAGCAATGCCTCCAGCCGCTTCCGGTTGATGTTCGAAAGCTTGAAGGTCGCCACGATTTCTACGTCCGCGAGTAAATAGGTTGGATCTTTTTTTGCGTTGGCGACCCGGGCCTTCACGTCTCCTCCGGTCACACCAATCTTGTGAATCACGGACCTGTTTTTCGCTACGAACGGTTGTTCCGATTTGCTCCTGAGCACGTAAACGTATCCGGTCGGCAAGTCATCCTCTTCTTCTTCGTCCGAAAAGAGCGGGCCGAGATCCGGATCGGTAATGCGGCGACTGGCCTTGTCTTTGTTGAGAGCACGCTGGAGAGAACGAACGAGAAGATCGCTCTCGGTGCCGTTGTCGTATACCACTCTGAGCCTGCGGTCGGGACGCCCATAATCGCTAACAAACGGATCGCCCAAATCGGCAACGATCACCTTTTGTCCGTCGAGGATGAATAGATCGCCTTTTTTGACCTCCGCGTTGTCTTGGTATTTCAGGGTGCGCCGCTGACCGGCCTCCAATTCGCGCTGCACTTTTTCAAAGATGGGTTGGAATTCGCCGAAATCTTCGCAGGGATTCCGCTGCGCGATTTCTTCGGCAGCATTGATTTCCTCTCTCGACCGGACGTGGACAAGTTGAGTGACATCTCCCCTTGGTGCGCCCTCTACCCCCAAAGAGGTCAGCAGCTCTTCATCGGTAGGCTCTTCTTTCGCTCGGCTGGAGTGGACTTCGTCCGCAGCGCCGAGCAATCCCTGCGGATCTAAGTCTTTCAATATTTCGCGGCACTCCGCGGACTCGCGAATTCGGTCCAAGCGCACGGCATAGAGACGCTCGAAAATGTCGCGGTTCTCCCCGTGCTCAGGATGTCTGCTCTGTTCCTGAACGAATCGCTGGATCTCTTCAAATCCTGCGATGATCCGCTGCTCCCGAGCGGAGCTGCCGCCGGTTTGGTGGGCTTCGGCCTCGACGCCCAATTCTCCCAGCAATTCGAGATCTTCCTCTGTAATATTTCTAGGCACTTTGGCTCTCCTTTGCCTTTTGCTGTAAGAATGCCACGCCTTCCGCCATCCGCTTTTCCCAAGGATCGACGGCGGTCAGTGAGGGGAGCCTGCCTTTCTCCTGTTTGAACCGGAGCGCGCGTTTCGCCAACACCCGGGCTTCTTCCAGCGTGAGATTGATACGCCTGGCGGCGATGACCTCGGCCACCTGTTTGAGCCGCTCTTCACTCATCGATTTTGCCAGAATGGCGTAAGCTTCTCCGAAAGGATTGATCCGATCGATCAGATCAATGTCGAGTTCCGTGACGCTTAAGGCGAATTTCCTCACGCCTTCGATGAGCGCTGTATTCTTCGGGTCTTGCGCCCCGCCTTCGGTTAACGCCTTTTTTGCCTGCTGGACGGTAGTTAGCGCTGCGACCGCATGCTGCCGGACGGCCTCCTGGTCCTCCTCCTCCAAATGTGGGTAGACTTCTTTGACGATTTTGCCCATCCGGACCTGCGTCAGTTCTTCCGGCACAAGTTCTTCGTCGAACATTCCGCGCTCGACGGTGGTTTTGTCCTGTACAAAGGCCGTGATCAACTCGTTCAAATCTTCGCGGCAAATGCGCGCGGCCTCTTCGCTTTTCGGCTCAACCAAGCCTTTGATCTCAATCTGGATTTGGCCGGTTTGCTCGTTCACACCGACGTTGCATTTCGTCGGGTCGTAACCGCCTTCTCCGTAATCAAAACCGGGTGTGGGCTCATTGTTCGGGTTCTTGGGATTGAACTCGAACCTTGGTGCAAGCACTTGTTCCATGAGTAGGCTGGCCGCGATGGCTTTGAGCGTGTCGTTCACCGCCTCGGTTACCGCCGCTTCGGTGGCATCTGGCTCTGCGATGAGATTGGTAAAGCGGGTGCGCGTTTTGCCCGGTGCGTCGCGTGTTGCGCGACCAATGATCTGCACGATTTCGGTTAAGCTGGAGCGATAGCCGACCGTCAGTGCGTGTTCACACCAAATCCAGTCGAAGCCTTCCTTGGCCATCCCCAGAGCGATAATGATGTCCACATGGTCGCGGTTGTCTTTCTGCGTGGAGTCTCTCAGGGCGGCGATGACGCGCTCGCGTTTTGTGGGATCGTCATCCACCAGATCGGCGATTTTCAAGACTCGTCCGTCCGCCGTCTTCACCAGGGAACTGGATTGCAGTTAATGCAGTTCAACAACCCAGCCTCAACAAACTAGTTTTGGCGCTTGCCGACGAACAGCGAAAAAGCTCATGAAAAACACCACCTACATCGTCTCATCGCTCCGCGGACCGTCTCCTTCACCCCTGCGCTCCCGTGCGTGGGCTTACCTTCTGACCGCGGCTGCCATCCTGCTGCTTCTGCTTTCAACAGCGAGCAGCACCTTTGCTGGGAGCACTGCGCGCACGGCGGATGCGGAGCTTGTACTCTACAGCTCAGCTCAGTCGGCTGAAGCGAACGGCTCTTCCGTCCCGACAGACGCCGATATTTTTCGTTATCACGTGTTTCAAGAGCCGCTAGTGCCGATCGGCGGGAAGACAACGTCACGGGAAAACACGGCATTAAGCGACGCGCTCAATTCGTACGCGAAGCGAATAGATGGGGATGACGATTCCGAAATTACTAATTTCCTCAAGCAATACCCAAAATCACCGTGGCGCGCGGCGTTGTTGGCGAATTTGGGCTTGGAATATCGCCGGACCGGTTGGTTCCTCAAGGCGCTGGCGGCTTGGGAGCGAGCTTGGAAACTTAGCAAAGACGCCACTGAACCCAGGGCCAAGGCGCTGGCCGATCGGACAATTGGGGAGTTAGCTGAACTCAACGCACGGGTCGGTCGCCTCGCCCGTGTGGACGCTCTGCTGAAACAAATCGAGCATCGGCCCTTGATGGGCTCTGCCACGGAGAAAATCGCCCTTGCCCGCGAAGGTAGTTGGCTGATGCGCGAAGAACCAGGCAAGGCTTTTAGATGCGGCCCGGTCGCTTTGAACCGCATCCGCACTTTTGGAAGTCCAGAAGAACCGGTTAACTCCAAAATTTTCGAGGTTCGATCAACAAAACGTGGCATGTCGCTTATTCAGGTTCAGAAGCTGGCTCGCGAATTAAAGATGGATTATGTCGTGGCCAAGCGGCAGCCGGGGGCAAAGGTTATGGCGCCATCGGTGGTGAACTGGAAGGCCGGGCACTATGCAGCCTTAATGAAAGAGGAGAATGGCCGGTTTCTTGTCCAGGACCCCAGTCTTGGTGGCGAAATGTGGATAAGCCAAGCCGCGCTGGATGCCGAATCCAGTGGCTATTTTCTCGTTCCCCGGTCGAAATTGCCTGATGGATGGCAGCTGGCTAGCGCAAAAGAAGCATCTCAAGTGTGGGGCCGTGGGAATACGGTTTCTCATGATCCGAGCGGGACGAAGCCCAACGATGAAAAGGCTAAGAAGTGTCCTACCTCTACCGGCATGGCCGTCTACGACTTTCACCTCCAGACCGTGAGTCTCAATATTATGGATACGCCTGTCGGATATGAGCCGCCAATAGGGCCTCCAATTCGATTTACAGTGACTTACAATCACCGTGAGTTCTACCAGCCCACCACT
Organism: Chthoniobacterales bacterium; assembly: GCA_049300145.1. Classification (GTDB taxonomy): domain Bacteria; phylum Verrucomicrobiota; class Verrucomicrobiia; order Chthoniobacterales; family UBA10450; genus AV133. The sequence continues at coordinate 23,893 of JBAQJG010000083.1, forward strand.
TTCAATTATTCCAATCTCGGGACAAAGTGGACGTTCAACTGGCTTTCCTATATTCAAGACGACAGTACTAATATGGCGGCGCCGGTGATGCTCTACGTCGCTGGCGGCGGCGCGGAGTTCTATGCGAACTTTAACGGCGCGACTGGCCGTTTTGATCCCGAATTCCAAAGCGGTGCCACGCTGCGACGAGTCTCCTGGTCCCCCATCGTCTATGAACGGACAATGATTGACGGGTCCCGCGAAGTTTTCGCGCAGTCAGACGGCGCCACGGGCGCTAGAAAGGTTTTCCTGACTCAGCGCACCGACTCTGCCGGCAATGCTGCCCAGCTAACCTACGATGCCAACTTGCGACTTATCAGCATCACTGACCCGCTCGGACGGGCCACCACGCTTGCGTATGAACTGCCTGGCGACAGCTATAAGATTACCAAGGTCACCGATCCCTTCACTCGACTCGCCAGATTTGACTACACCAGCGGCCAGCTAACAAGGATCACGGACACCATCGGTATCGTGTCACAATTTGCTTATGCGTCCGGTTCAGACTTTATCACTACTTTGACCACACCGTACCGTTCGACCACATTCACACAGCCTCTCAGTAACCTTACCGGCGATGGCCGGGTGCTCGAAGCCGCCGACCCAGCCACGGGTGATCGGGAAAGGGTCGAGTACGGACATAACGCACCTGGAATCGCCGGTGTGGATCCGAATGCTCCCAACGTCCCAAACCTTTACTACCAAAATCTTTATCACAACTACCGAAATAGCTTCTATTGGGACAAAACAGCGATGTCACTGTACCCACCGATAAATGGAGTGCCTCAGTACACAAAAGCCAGGTTGACACAGTGGCTGCATACCGCCGATCAGCAAAATGCGTCCAACATAAAGGAGCGCCAAAAGGAGCCACTGGAAAATCCCGTGTATTATTTCTATCCGGGGCAAACCGACCAAACCTGGCTCGAGGGCTCCAGCGGCTTTCCAAACATCGTCGCTCAAGAACTGGCAGACAGCACGAGTCAAGTCATCCGTTTGCAACGTAACGCCCTTGGCAACCTAACCCAGAGGATTGATCCCGTTGGGCGCACCTTCAGCTATTTGTATTGGACGCACAACCCTTCCGATCTCGGCGATCCGATCAACATGGTTGACGTTCAGGAGGCGCGACAGATTCGCTCTGGGAACGAACTGCTCTTCAGCGCGACCTATATTCCCCAACATCGGCCTCTTACTTCTACCGATGCAGCACGCCAAACGACGACTTACACCTACAATTCTTTTGGTCAGGTCCAGACCGTGCAAAACGCCAAACAAGAGACGACGACTTATGGATACGGCGATGGCAGCGCGGGCCATCCACTAGGGTACCTCACATCTATCACGAGTCCGCCGCTTAATGGCTCATCGGCCGTGACCACATTCGATTACGACCCCTCAAATCGAGTCGATGTCGTCACGAGCAACCCGGATGCTTACCAGGTCATGACCGATTACGATAACCTCGACCGGCCTACGCAGATAACATACCCCGATGCGACAACCCAGGAATTCGGATACACGGACGCACAAAGAGGGATGACGCTTGATCTCACCGCCAGCAAAGACCGGCTCGATCGCTGGACCTATCGGCATTACAATGCCGACCGGCAGATGGATTCAATCACTGACCCGTTGAACCGGATTACTCAATACGGCTGGTGCACGTGCGGTTCTTTGACCAGCATCACCGACCCGAATCTGAATGTGACCACGTTCAATCGCGATTTGCAGAGTCGCGTCAGCTCCAAAGTGTTTGGTGACGGGACGCCAAGCAGTACGACGGTTTCCTACATCTACGAGGGTCAGACTGGGCCGAACACAGTCGGCGCAACCAGCAGATTGAAGTCGATGACAGACGCGCTCAATCAGACGACGAATTACCAATACTTCGCCGAGGACGATCTCATGCAGGTTAGCTACACGAACGCGGTGCATCCGACGCCGCCGGTCAATTTTACTTACGACCCGAATTACAATCGGGTTATATCGATGACGGATGGGACCGGCCCTACCAGTTACACTTACTATCCTGTAACTACGACGCCAACGCTGGGCGCGGGCCAGCTGAAAAGCGTCGATGGGCCGTTTTCGAACGATATTCTTACCTACACGTATGACGAGCTTGGCCGGGTGGTCGGCCAAGACATTAA